>JACZJK010000043.1 GCA_014860575.1 Bacteroidales bacterium | reverse complement strand
CCTCAAGTATGTCATCAGTTGAGCCAACGTAATACTGCTCAAGAAAGTGAGAATATAAAATGTAAATGTGTGCCATAAAAAAAAGCCACGGCAACATGGCTTCGGTTGGTGGGAGTTACTGGATTCGAACCAGTGACCCTCTGCTTGTAAGGCAGATGCTCTGAACCAGCTGAGCTAAACTCCCAATATTTCAATGCTCTTTCTGACGGTGACCCTCCCGACTGTAGTCGGGATGCTCTGAACCAGCTGAGCTAAACTCCCAATATTTCAATGCTCTTTCTGACGGTGACCCTCCCGACTGTGGTCGGGATGCTTTGAACCAGCTGAGCTAAACTCCCTTTTTGGGTGCGCAAAATTACACCTTTTTTTGATTCTGCAAAATTATACCCACACACCTATTAAAAAAATAAAAAAATTGGTGTATTGCTTTTTAGTTCAAAATGTTCTACATTAGCCGCGCAATTTAAACCCATCATTTTCAATATGAATACTACCGCACTGTTTTGGCTCTTTCCGGGCTTAACTTTCCCTCCCAAATATCTTTTCTTTCCAATCAGTCAATTATAGCAATTCGTTATAACTAACCAAATCAATTAATTATTAATCAAAAACAACAAACTATGAGAAAATTATTACTGATTTCAGCAATGCTGCTTTTATGGGCGGGAAGCTCATGGGGGCAAAATCTCAACGAAAGCTTTTCTGACGTAACTTTCCCACCTGAAGGATGGGCAAAATATCGCGGAACGAATAACATTGGAACCCTTCGGGATTGGGATAGATATACTTTAAATCCAAGAACTGCTCCTGCTAGTGCATCAGTTAATTATGAAGCCGTTTCAGGTGGATTGGCAGAAGATTGGTTAGTGACTCCGAAGCTTTCAGTCAGCGAAGGTAATAATACCCTGACCTTTTGGATTCGTGACCAGTTTACAACTAACTATGGATCAATACTGTATGTTAAAGCATCAAACGCGTCACAAAATACTCATGCTGACTTCACCGATATAATAAGTTATCCTGAGCCCGGAACAACGTATATTCAAAAAATAGTTGATTTAAGCGCCTATAATGGTCAAGACATTTATATAGCCTTTGTTTGGGTGAATGATGATGGTGATAGGTTATATCTTGATGATGTATCAGGGCCACCAATTTATGTCCCTACAGTACCTGTATTTTCTATAAACCCAATTAGCTGGGATTTTGGTACAGTTGAGGCTCAAGGCATGCCTGTTACCAAAGATTTCATCATTAAAAATGAGGGTGGCGGAACCCTTTCAATTACAGATATTTCGATTTCTACAGTTGTAGCCGCACCCAATGAATTTACATTGGTTAATCCTCCCGCTTCAATTGAACTGGGCCTCTTCGAATCAACAACTCTTACTGTTGCCTTTTCACCCAATAGTCCAGGAGTAAGAACCGCAACCATTGATTTAAACAGCAATGCAAGAATTATAAGAAAAGTGGAACTCACCGGTGCGGGCATTGATCTTACCGGCCTTTTGTTCTCACAGGGTGTGAACTTCAGCGGTACTGCTATTACAAGCACGCTGGATCCGGCATCACAAATAGATTACGAAGGCGCTGATAATTTCTGGAATCTTGACCGCGAAATTAAAAGTGTCAGTTTCTTTGGGCTGGCTTTAAAGTTTATTGGAGGTTCATTTGTTCAGCAAGTTCCAAACCCACAGGAACCATTTATTATCCGTTTCTACAATTATGTTGAAGCTTATGTTCCAGGACTCACAGCCACAACAGCAGGCACATATCAAATAGTATTGTTAGATGATTGGGGCGATGGTTGGAATGGTGGAAAGGTTACGGTTTTTGTTAATGGCAGTGCTGTATTGACTGATCTCACAATTCTTTCTGGCGCTGGCCCTGTATACCATGATTTCATTGTAGAAATTGGAGATGAAATATCAACCATTTACATTCCAGGCTCATGGTCATACGAAAATTATTATGCCATCCTTGATAATGAGGCCAATATAATTGCTGAACAAGGCGGAACTTTTGCAGATCCTGGCGCAACAACACCTTCATCTATTCTGCCCGGAAGTATTCAAGCGCTTGAACCTGACTGGGATAATCCGGCTATTGTTCAGAATGTGCTGGCCAATGTTTCTTCCGATGGAAACTGGGGTTCATACACACTCTATAAATTTGAAGCTGATCTCACGGTTCCGGTCATGATGCAAGATGGCTGGTTCTCGGCTCAGATTGATGTAGCCAATGGTTCAGGTACATGGTTCTTATGGAACAATTCGCTGGATGGTGATGGCTTATCGCATCAGCGCATTCCTGCTGTTCCTGTCAGAAACGGTGTAAGCCGCAGCAGCCAGGATCCTGCATTTGTATCTGCTGATAAAACAGGTTCCGGATACGCAAAAGATCAAAGAAGTGATGACCTTGCTTTTGATTTGATTGCAGAATCAACCCTGATTCCCCTCTCCAACTGGGCGCTTTACCTCGGCATTTTCCTGATTGCTGCATTTGCAATCTTTAGGTTCAGAAGAATGATCTAGACCTGAAATAACTTAGGGTTTTGATCTGCCCTCAAATAGCCACTTCGCAAGGAGTGGCTTTTTTTTGTTCTTACTATTTCGCTTTTCATTATGGGCATGCCAGGCCAGTGTAGCATCAATAAATATTATCTCTGCCTGACTAATTTCTCTCAAGAAACTATGCAGGTTTTTAGTAACCAAATTGCTGTTTGGCAAAACGTTAATGATATGTTAAGATTTTAAAATACACTAAACGCTATGACTTTTTTAACTATATAGAACTTAACTTTGTAATACTTCAGACACACCAGCCAAATTAGCAGCAAGGCTATACCATTCAGGCAAGTATTGAGCTTAAGTAAAAAGGATAATCAACTCAAACAGTGAAACTAAAACCCAAACAATATGAGATGTTTTATTATTATTTCGCTGATTGCATTAGCAGCATTAAATTCTCTTGCCCAGGGCATCCAAATCAGCGCCAACATGATTATAACGCAGGGAGCAGTTATGTATGTGGACGGAAATATCCGTATTGACGATGGTGAACTGCAAGTAGAAGCCAGTTCAGCGCTTAAGTTGAGCAATGGAAAAACCCTGATAGTAAATGATGGCGGCAAACTCACCCTTATGGGTGAGGATGGCAACCCGGTTACTGTTACCTCAGCAGGCTACTTTGTGTTCATCGTCAGCTCCGGTGGAACCATTGGCGGAGATTACGCTACTTTCGAAAGAATGAGTGAAGAAGGGCTACACATCCAGTCAGGCGCTACCATTGATCCGTTATTACCGCTCAACAACAGTATTTTCCAGAGCGGAGCATCAGGCAGCACTTTCCTCACCATCAACAACGGCCAAACACTCACCATTGATGGGGTCGCATTTATTTCAACACCAGGCAATGAGCTTTTCAATGTGGCCAAGACCCTCAACTTTGGTGAAATAACCTTTACTAATTTCAGTGGCAATTTTGCCGGTGAGACTTATGAAAACGACCCCTTTGGTCGAATCCATTGGAGTGTAGTGCCAATGAACCGGCTGGTTGAAAATGTAACCGTTACCAGTGGACAGGAACTCTGTTTTGATGCTGTGCAATGCGTCACTGTGCAGGACCTGGTGGTACAGAACGGTGGTATGATACACCTTGTGGCAGGACAAGCGGTGCTTTTGCTACCTGGAATTCTTGTTGAAGATAACGGCTATCTGCGCGCCTGGATTGATCCTGATGGAATAATTTGCGGCAATGCTAAAGCGGTCGTGGCTGCAAGCAGTCATATTATCCCGGAATTGAAGTATGAAGAATCTTTGCTGTCCAATGCAGATATAAAAATTTACCCCAACCCAACTGCAGGCATTTTTACACTGGAAATCTCACATAATGAAGGCCTCCCGGAAACCATTGTTGAAATTTATGGTACCATGGGAGACCTGATCCGCAAAGTTGAGGTATCGGGCGCTGGGCAGCACCAGTTTGATTTATCGGGTCAGGCCAGGGGAGTTTATATGGTTCGTATGCTGCATGGTGATAAAATTAAAGTGGCAAAAGTGATCAGGAAATAAAGCACTGATAACTTAGCTTTTTCCTGAAAACCAGGCCCTCATTACAAACGAAAATCAACACAAACCATGAAAAACAATATTTATTACATAATCACAATAAAGTTGCTTCTTGCAACAGGTGTTATCTCTTACGCTCAAGGTGTTGCTATCTCTGATAGCATAACAAGCACTCCGGATCCATCTGCAATTCTGGACCTGCAATCAAGTCATCATGGATTTTTACCTCCCCGTTTAAATACGTTGCAGATGAACGCTATTGAAAATCCACCGGCTGGCCTGATGGTTTATAACACGACCGTGAATTCACTTATGTGGTTCAATGGTAGCAGGTGGTTCATGGGTGTGAATATGGATGGCACTGCTTGCGGAACTGTGGAATATGACTCCCGAACCTACACAACAATCATCATAGGATCGCAATGCTGGATGCGTGAGAACCTAGATGCCGGGACTATGATCATTGGAAATATAACCCAGACCAATAATGAGATTGTTGAAAAATATTGCTATAATAATGACCAGGCCAACTGCTTAATATTTGGCGGGCTATATCAATGGGGCGAGGCAATACAATATGAAACTGCTGAAGGCGCCAGGGGAATCTGTCCTATAGGCTGGCATATACCTGCTGATGGGGAATGGAAGGAACTTGAGGGTTATGTTGACAGCCAGTACAGTATTGCCGATCCAATATGGGATAACACCGGGTGGAGAGGTAACGACGCAGGGAAACATTTGAAATCAGTTTCTGGTTGGGTCACAAATGAAGGTTTAGATTCGTACGGATTTTTTGCTTTACCTGGCGGGTTCAGACTCCCAAACTCCACTTTCAGCAGCATAAGCAGTTATGGAAGCTGGTGGACATCTTCAGAGTCCGAACCTGGTCTATCGTTGCAACGCAACTTGTTTCACTTCTTTAACACCATTGAGCGAAAGACCAACAACCCTTTATATGGCTATTCAGTGCGGTGCATCAAAGACTGAACACGGAGGTCATGACCATCGAAAATGACCGATGGCAAACATCCCCTGTCCAGACTTATAGTGCTTAACTGGGCTCTGGATATTCCATCGCTCAGATACATACACATACTGATCAAGCGATCTTCTATCCAAACCCTTTCCCGAAACAAGACCACTCTGGTTCCTTACCCGGCCTTCCTTTATTGGTTAATATACTGACTGACAAATTGTTAATAATTTGTTAAATATTCATTTCATCAGGCCATTCAGCTATTTTGAAGTGTTAATGTAATGGCCTGATTCGCATATACCAGTTTGCTCTGAAACAGCCTTAACACACTGTTTTCAGAGTATTCGCAAATCAAAAATGTTAAACCTTTACTCCATAAGATGAAAAAAATAATACTTCTTTCTATTCTGATGCTTTTGTCAGGCATGATTCATGCGCAAGGCATTAAAATCGGAACCAACATGATCATGACCAGTGGAACCACTATATATGTGGATGGCAATGTTGACATTGACAATGGCGGCGACCTCAAACTTGAATCAGGTTCCATGCTTAAACTAAGCAATGGTAAAACCCTTACGGTTAAAGATGGCGGCAAACTCACTCTTATAGGCGAAGATGGCGACCCTGTTACCGTTACCTCTGCAGGTTACTTTGTATTTATCGTAAGTTCGGGAGGAACCATAGGTGCGGATCACACTACCTTCGAGAAAATGAGCGGCAATGGTTTGAATATCCAGTCAGGTGCTACCATTGACCCGGTATTCCCGCTTAACAACAGTATTTTCAAGAGCGGGGCAGCAGGCAGCACTTTTCTCACCATTAACAACAGTCAGGAAGTAACAATTGATGGTGTAGCATTTATCTCCACACCCGGCAATGAGCTGTACAATGTAGCAAAGACCCTGAATATTGGCCAGGTAACCATTACAAACTTCAGTGGTAACTTCTCAGGCGATGCTTATGATAACGACCCCTTTGGCCGTATAAACTGGGGTGATATACCAATGAACAGGCTGGTTGAAAACGTAACCATTACCAATGGGCAGGAACTCTGTTTTGATGCCCTACAAACCGTTACTGTGCAAGACCTTTTTGTGCAGAGCGGCGGCTCAATCCATCTGGTGGCCGGACAGTCAGTGTTGTTGCTTCCGGGAATTCTCGTTGAAGCCAACGGCTACCTCCGCGTCTGGATTGATACCGATGGTATGTATTGTGCAAACGCCAAAGTCATTGTGGCCGCAGCCGACCAGCCCATTCCTGAGCTAAAATTTGAAGAAGTCTTGCCACTTACTTTGGGCATAAAAGTCTATCCCAATCCCACCACAGGCATTTTCACCCTTGAATTACCTGAAGCAACAGAAAGCGCTGCAGCAAATATTGAGATTTACGGCATAATGGGCGAATTGGTTCAGCAAACCACAATGTTTGGAGAAAGAAGCTACCAGTTCAACCTGAGTGACAAGCCCCGCGGTATCTATATCATTCGCGTGCTGCAAGGTGAGAATCTTTATATGGGAAAAGTGATCAGACGGTAATCAGAATAAATCAAACAATGTCATACAATGCAAAAAATTAAAAATATGAAAACAGCACCACTCATCATTTCATATGCACTTGTTATTTTGGCTCTCACAGGCAAGGCTTTCAGCCAGGGCGTTGCCATCAATAACGACAATTCCGCCCCAGATCCAAGCGCCATGCTGGATGTGAAATCCATAAACAAGGGGCTGCTTGTCCCCCGGATGACGCAGGCACAAAGAATTTCAATCCTTGCCCCTTCCACAGGACTTTTAGTTTACCAGGGAAACAATGCCAGCGGTTTTTACTTTTTCAATGGCACTGAATGGATCCGTCTGTCAGGCTATTCCGAAGGATGGAGCACAACGGGCAATGTAGGAACCAACCCTGAAACAAATTTCATAGGAACTACTGATAACCAGCCACTTAATTTCAGACTAAACAACATCCCTGCCGGCCAATTTGACCCGGACAGAAAAAACTATTTCATCGGCCTCGGTTCCGGGTATTCAAATCTCAATGGGTCAGGAAATATTGCCATTGGAAGTGCGACCCTCATGAACATGGTCAATTCATTCTACAATATTGCCATCGGAGACTCTGCACTGCATTACAATAACAGCCTGCCTGGCTCCAATTTAGCGATAGGCAGGGCTGCGCTCCGCTCCAATTCATCTGGCAGTACGAATATTGGTATTGGCCCGTATGCGCTTTATTCTAATACTGATGGCGATTATAATATTGCAATAGGAAATGGTGCTTTGTTTAAAAACATCAGCGGAATCAGCAATCTTGCCATCGGAAATTCAGCACTCTATTATAATGTAAGCGGTGATTACAATACCGCCATCGGACACAATACGCTGCGCAACAATACTTCAGGACAATATAATACAGCCATTGGATATGAGGTTATGAACAACAATACTGAGGGGAGTTCAAATACCGGCCTGGGTTACCGGGCAACCAGTTCGAATACAACTGGAATAAATAACACAGGCATTGGAGCCTCTGCACTCATAAATAATTCGGTGGGGTATGACAATACTGCAGTTGGTTCAAATGCACTTAAGAATAACCAGGGCCAGGAAAATACAGCCATTGGTTCATTCACATTATATTCAAATATTACTGGTGTCAGCAATATAGCAATAGGAGCCTCTGCTCTTTATAGTAATACGCAAGGTACTGGCAATGTTGCAGTTGGCAACTTTTCGCTATATAGTAACATAAGCGGAGGTTACAATACCACTCTTGGCTTCGGCAATGGCAGTTTCGCTCCTTCTGATATCTATAATACGACCATGCTTGGATTTGGTGCAGGGGATGGTACCATCGCAAACAATCATGTGAATATAGGCAATACCAGTGTTACCTGGATTGGCGGTCAGGTCAACTGGGCTACCTATAGTGATTCCCGGATTAAAAGAGACATTCAGGAGAATGTTCCCGGATTATCCTTCGTCATGAAACTAAAACCGGTTACTTACCGCTACGACATTCACGAACAGAACAAAGTCGTGTATGCTCAAAATTCAGATTCAATTTCATGGCCGGGAAAATATGATATAGAAGCCATCACTCAAACCGGATTCATAGCCCAGGAGGTGGAAACTGCTGCCAGACAAAGCAATTATGATTTCAGCGGAGTAATTTCCCCGGCTCATGAAAACGGTTTGTACAGCATCCGTTATGCAGAATTTGTCGTTCCGCTGGTTAAAGCTGTGCAGGAACAACAGTTAATAATTCAGCACCAGCAGGAAGAAATTGATAAACTTAAGAAACTAACTACTGAAATTGAGGAACTTAAACTAATGATCATTAAAAATAAATAATTCAGATAAAATGAAAATAAGAAGCACTTTCAACAAAATACTGATTTCAAGTATCAGTTTATTTCTGATCAACACATTAGTAAAAGTTAATGCTCAGGGAGTAATAATTACCAATGATCCAAACCCGCCTGTGCCATCCGCTTTACTCCAAACCTTTGGCCTGGGAACCGGTGAAGGAAATGTATTGTTTATGGGAGAGTGGAAAGGCGCTCCTGGTCTTGCACCTGTTTCAGGCCCGGGTACCCGCATGATGTGGTACCCTGACAAGGCTGCTTTCCGAGCTGGTCGTGTTACCGGCACTCAATGGGATTCTGAAAATATTGGTTACTATTCTACAGCAATTGGTTTTAACAATACCGCTTTTGGATGGTTCTCCAATGCATGGGGGTCAGTAACAACAGCTTCTGGTTCCCAATCAACTGCATGGGGATTTAACAGCATTGCTTCAGGTACAAGCGCTACAGCATGGGGTGAGAATACCAGAGCACCCTCATTCGCTGAAACCGCTTTCGGATACAACAACACTTCCTATATTCCGGTCAGTGCTACGGAATGGGTAGCAAGCGACCGTCTGTTTGTGATTGGTAACGGGATATCCGGCAGTAGCGACGCCCTTGTCATGCTGAAAAACGGAAATACCGGATTGGGGGTCTCTGAACCTGCCTATCGCCTGCAGGCTGATGGTAGTATTTATGCCACTACTTCATGGTGGGCCATTCGGGGAGTTAAGACCGGGACTACCGGAACTTTCCCCGGAGTTTGGGGAGAGACGGAATCAGCATCGGCCAATGCTACTGGTATCAGGGGGTTTGCACTGAACACCTCATCAGGAGCGGGTTCAGCCGGGGTTTATGGCAAGAATTTCAGTACTACCAATGCAAATTATGGTGTGTTCGGTGAATCAGTTTCTATTTTTGGTCGCGGAGTTTATGGACTAGCGTCTGCAACTTCAGGAACAAATTATGGAGTTTATGGCAGGTCCATCAGCCCGGATGGCGTTGGGGTTTATGGTCAGAATCTCAGTAGCAGTGGGGCTGGTGGCCAATTTGTGGGAACCAATTTAGGTTTGAAAGTATCTGCCACAGGAGATAACAGTGAGGACGCAATTGCTTTTCTTGCAGAGTCAAAAGGTACTACTTTGTCGTATTACAGAATCGGTGGTTACTTTGACGTTAACAATGAAGGTAATTATCATTATGCCGTTTATGCTATTGCTCAAGGTTCTTTTGGTTACGGTGGCTATTTTAGCAGCCCTGGCTGGGCCGCTAGTTTTTATGGAGATGTCAAAATCTCAGGAACTCTTTACGGAGGATCAGACAAGAGACTATATCGAAATATGAATAAAATAGATAACAGTCTCGAAAAAATCAACCGGTTACAGGCATATTCGTATGATTATAAATCGGATGAATATGTTTTTATGAACCTGTCAAAAGGCCGTCAATTTGGTTTCATTGCACAGGAAGTAGAGCAGATCTTCCCCGAACTGGTAAAAGATATGCATGACCCCGGATCCAATCAAATAGAAGAACAGAAAGGAAACCATTATGAGGCCGTTGATTACAAAGGCATTAATTACATCGGGCTAATTCCAGTGCTGACCGAAGCCATCAAAGAGCAACAGCAAATAATAAACGCTCAGCACGAGATGATCAACGACCTGATGAGTCGTGTTTCAAAAATTGAACAGCAAAATAATTAATAAAACACCAAGCAAGTAATCTTTATGAAAAAACCGATTACAAATTTGTCTTTTATCTACAGGCAAATGTTGATTTTCATCCTATCTGTAATGATGTCATCCGCAACATTTTCACAGGGCGTAGTCATCTCCGATGATGCAAACGCCACCCCTCACAGTTCAGCCATGCTGGATGTGCAATCCACTGAAAAAGGATTTCTGCCTCCGCGTATGACAACTTCCGACCGGATTGCCATGATAGGTCAGGCCAATGGGCTAGTTGTTTACGATACCGATGTAGAATCACTTTTCCTGTATAACGGAACCGGATGGTTGACGCTGGTTACAAATAGTGGAAACCAATGGGAATCGGATGGAGGCAATATTTTCCGAAATACCGGAAATGTAGGTATTGGAACCTCCAATCCGCAATATCCTTTGCATCTATTAGGAGGCGTCGGAGTGAGTTGGCATGTGGAGAGAACTGGTGGCGCATTGCTCAGGGGCACTGCCAACCTCAATGATGCGTCGGTAGGCACCCAGAATAACACAGCATTGAGGTTGGTTACCAATAATGCGGTACGAATGCATGTGGGCACAGATGGCAATATTGGCATAGGCACTGTGAGTCCAGGCACAAGGCTGCATATTGTTGGTGATTTGAGGATACAGGACGGCACACAGGGGGGCGGAAAAATCCTTACAAGCGATCCGGATGGAAATGCGGCCTGGGAACCAACTATCTGGAACCAGGTAGCTAATACCAGCGACATCTACTACGAAAACGGTAATGTAGGAATCGGGCAAAATGCTCCATTATTCCCCCTGCATATTTTGGATAACCAAACTCAGCGTGGTGTATATGTTGATCACACTGCTACAGCAGGCACAAGCTACGGAATTTGGGCGCGCTCAGCAGCCATAAGTGGTACCGGTGTCAGGGGGAGTGTACTTCATGGAACAGGAATCACCTATGGCATCTATGGCGAAACTGAAAGCACTGCGGGCACTGGTGTCTTTGCGATGTCAAATGCAACGACCGGAACAGCATACGGTGTGCAGGCTTATGCTGCAAGTTCATCAGGAAGGGCTATTTATGGGTTTGCTACTGCAACGAGCGGAACCAGTTATGGCGTTTATGGCAGAACCAACAGCGCTTCAGGTTATGCCGGTTATTTCCAGGGTGGCAGGAATTACTTCCAGGGAAATGTCGGTATTGGTGAAACCTCACCTACAGTTCCTCTCCATATAAAGAGTGGGACTTCAGAAATAAAAATCAGTGCTTCGGAAATCAGTAAACCTGACAATACAATGTTTGTCATTTCTTCAGGAAATGATATGAAAATTGAATCAGGTTCAGAGTTGATTCTGGACTCAGGAACCGACATGGACTTGATGGCTTCATCAGACTTTACTCTAGGATCACAAACTAT
Source organism: Bacteroidales bacterium (assembly GCA_014860575.1). Classification (NCBI taxonomy): domain Bacteria; kingdom Pseudomonadati; phylum Bacteroidota; class Bacteroidia; order Bacteroidales; species Bacteroidales bacterium. The sequence continues at coordinate 173,192 of JACZJK010000043.1, read as the reverse complement.
AACCATAGGATCAAACAGTTCGACTTCAATTAATAGTAACCAAAACATAAATCTGTCTGCAAGCACTCTCATTAATATGAACAGCGGTACTGTTTATGTTGTTGGCACAAGTGGCGTTGGTATAAAAACAGCTGCGGTGGGTACGTGGGCGCTGGCAGTGAATGGCAATGCAGCCAAGACGGGTGGCGGCGCGTGGTCTGTATTTTCCGATGCCAGGCTGAAACATTCTATTGAGCCGATTCAGCCCGGTATGCTTGATCAACTTCTAAAACTCAAAGGCTACACATTCGAATATAAACCCGAAGCCATTGAAAACCGCCTCGCGCTTCCCGGCAGGCAAACCGGATTAATAGCGCAGGAAGTGCAGCGGATTTTCCCGGATTGGGTAGATGCCGATAATGAGGGTTACCTGTTTGTATCCGAAAGAGGCTTAACTGCTATTTTGGTAGAAGCAATCCGCGAACTCAGGTTAGAAAAAGATACGGAAATTGAGTCTCTTAAAACCCGGCTCGAAACGCTTGAAGCATTTTTAGATTTGCCAGATGAGCAGGCTAATAAACGCGTTTCACTTGATTAATAGCAATTGGCAATCTATATTTCTCCGTTTCAAAGAAGGGCCTATCGGGGAAAAGTTGGCAATAGGCAATGAGCAGTTGGCAAAACAACAAAATCAGTAACATTGTATTACTGCATCACTGCATCACAAAAAAGCGATCCCATACCCTTGACTCGCTGCCCAGTTTCTGCATGAAGAAGAAAGCATACAATCTCGGTATTTCAGAAAAAAATTTATCCATACTTTTGGGTCATGGAAATACATTTAGAAGACCTGGGGCTGAACAGCAAACTTCAGCAATTATGGGTTGATCAAAACCCCGACAACCTTGAAATCGGAAGAATAATTGCCGAATACAAGGAACGATACCTTGTTAAGACATCCGAAGGCGAATTTGAAGCGGAAATAACCGGGAACATGCGGTTTACAGCCGGCAGACGGGAAGATTTTCCTGCCGTGGGAGATTGGGTTGCTTTGGTTATCTATGATCATGATTTCGCAGTGATCCATAAAATATTGCCAAGGTTTTCTGTTTTGAAACGCAGGGCAGTCGGTGTTTCGGGCGACATACAGCTAATCGCAACGAATATTGATTTCGCGTTCCTTGTACAGGCTGCCGACCGGGATTTTAACATTAACCGCCTCGAAAGGTTTCTTACCATTTGCTATTCAGGCAAGGTGGTGCCGATTATTGTCCTGACCAAAACCGACCTGACAGACAATCAAAGAATTTCAGAATTGTTTGACAGCATTAAGGATCGGATAAAAAATGTTCCTGTACTTGCAATAAGCAACGAAACCCTGGACGGTATGGAAGCCTTGAGTAATCTTATCGAAAAGGGGAAAACCTACTGTATGCTCGGCTCTTCAGGAGTTGGTAAATCCACCTTGCTGAATAATCTTTCCGGCCGGGACATCATGAAAACAAGTGAGATCAGCCAGAGTTCGCAAAGGGGGCGGCATGTTACCAGCCACCGTGAACTGACTGTGCTAACAAACGGAGGAATAATCATTGACAACCCCGGTATGCGGGAAGTTGGAATTGCCGATGTATCTGGTGGATTGGAAGCTACTTTTAACTCCATCATCAGCCTTTCCGGAAACTGCAGGTTCAAAGATTGCACGCATACACATGAAGTTGGCTGCTCTATCCTGGCGGCGCTTGATAGTGGGGAATTGGATCCGGCATCCTATGATAACTACCTGAAAATGGAGAAAGAAAAATCGCATTTTGAAACTACCGTGGCCGAGAAACGTAAAAAGGAAAAGATTTTCGGGAAAATCATTAAGAACTATCTTGATAAGGACATTAAGCAAAGAAAGCCCTGAATTGGGTTGCATTTGGACTTCCCAGCCTCAACCAGATTTATCTCATAAACTTCATGAAGTAGATAGCCTCATTTCCAAAAAGCTGAATGATAAACAGTCCTTTCCCCAGTGATGACACATTTACTGGTGAGGAAATTGTTTCCCCTTCCAATAATACTGCCCCGCTTATCGAGAAAATTCTGTATTCCATCTCAGGTGCAAAGCGGATTGTCAGCAAGTCGTCTTTTAAACTTATTTGTGGCTTTTTCAGAGCATTTTCAGTTGGCAAACCCAGTGGATCCCATACATAATAATAAGCTTCTGACATCTTTTTGCACCCATGCGAGTCAGTAAATTCAAAACTATACCAAGCTGTGGTATCAGGGATCAGGTATTGTCCGGTTGCTCCTGGAATGATATCGTCTCCGGCATACCACTGCCCAGGAAATACAGAGGTGTATAAAGTGTCGGCAATTTGTGTGATGACAGGAAGTGGTGCTACATGCACAATTACCGGTAAATCAATGCTGTACTGCACATAGTTGGGGCAAAGCTCAGGCGAACCGCTCACGGCATAAACTCCTGTTTCCTGGACTCCGTATACCGGACTGTTCGCTCCAAATATCGGCACTCCATTGCGATACCACTGAACGTTGTTATGGTATGGGAGCATCACTTCAAAAAAAAGTTCATGGTATTCACACAATTCCCAGCCAACACCAGGGGTAAACCAGAATCCTTGTCCATAATTTGAAACCACCAAGGGATTGAAAAGCCAGCCATCAACAAGAATTGAAGGCGACATGGCTGATTGTGCTCCCTGAGTAACAAACACTGTGAAGTTGTAACCGGCATCGTTATATCCAACCACTAGGGTCTGAAAAACAGCGCCTGGTATAATGTTCCCGTTTTTATACCACTGGTAAGTGTCGTATTCCTGTGTTTCAAGGGTTACTTGCTCTCCCGGGCACAGGATCACATTACCATTGATGATGGTGGGGTTTAATCCTCCTCCGTTTGAAGCATGAAGCAGAACCGGTAAAATGATTAACAACAGGTATCCGCTAAAAGGTCTGATATTTTTCATGATGACAAATTTTGTTACGGCATTTTGGATTTGCTGGTGCTAAAGGTATTAATAAAATTCCTACTTCATGTAAATGATGAAACAGATTAGCCTGGTTGCATTATAAGCGAAGAATAAATTAATTCCGGAGTTTAACATGATTGGCCAGTCGAATTCTCCTATCTATCAGGTTGCCGAAAGACAATTGACAGATATTTATTTGGAGCTATTCATGCGAACTTCTTTCTAACATGATAGCAAATAAACAACTTCCTAAAAAATATATTCAATTCTTATTGCATTGCGGCTCAAAATCCCCTAAATTGCGCCCTGCTTACCGGATATTATTTACCATCATAATAACCGCAATGAAAAATCCCTTCCTAATCAATTGCTTTCTAATTGTTTGCAATATTAACATCGTTTTAGCGCAGCAAGGTAGTGTAGCCACAGGAGGTGAGGCTACTGGTACCGGCGGCACATTGAGTTATTCTGTCGGACAGACGGATTATCTCGTGTACAGTTCCGAACACGGCAGCTTAAGCTTTGGCTTGCAGCAATCCTGGACACTGAGTGTTCCACCGCTGCTTGAAATCCCTGCTATCATTATTAGCGACAACGAAGCATTATGTTTCAATGCCACAGAAACCGTAATTGTTGCCGGCGATGGCAAACATTTTATTGTTCAGGACGGAGGAAATGTAGATATAATTGCAGGGCAAAACATTCTTATGAAGTATGGAACCTCCGTTGAATCCGGCGGCAACCTGCATGCTTATATCTCCGATGTTTGGTGCGAACAGCCTGAAAGCCTTCTTGCATCCTTCTTTGAAGAACCTCTTCCAACCCGGCAAATTGTTGAACCGGAAACAAATGATTCTTTCTTCAAAATTTATCCCAATCCCACCACAGGAGATTTCACCCTTGAACTGCTGGAGTTTGAAGAATATTCAAACATCAAGGTTGAAATTTATAGTGCGCAGGGACATCTTGTGCTTGGAAAAGAACTTCCTGCAAAGAAACTCTATCACTTCAATTTAACTGAAAGGCAGCCGGGAATCTACATGGTGAGTGTACTTAAAGATAAAGAAATCGGAGTTTATAAAATCATTAAACAATAAACCCTAAAGTCCCCGTAAGGAATGGGTTTGTATATAGATCAGGACTAATAACTGATTCACAGTCTTTACAGAACCTTTAAGTGGTCAAAAAACTCAACAATTTATCCATCAAAAACTAGAAATCGTGCTAAAAATTTTTACAACAACAATCTTCGCTGCAATCTGTATCAGCGTTATGGCACAAGTGCCACAGGGCATCAGCCACCAGGCTGTGATCCGTGATGCCAATAATGCATTGGTAACTGAATCGCCGATAGGTATTCAGGTAAGCATTCTCCAGGGTGCTCCCGCGGGTGTTGTGGTTTATTCTGAAACCCACACCCCGCAAAGCAACGCCAACGGCCTTATCACTTTCATCATCGGCCAGGGTCTAACGATAAATGGTGTTTTTGCGGAAATAGACTGGGCTGAAACTCCATATTTTATCAAAATTGAGGCTGATCCACAAGGTGGCAGCAATTACACGATTGAGGGAGTTAGCCAAATTCTCAGTGTGCCTTACGCTTTGCATTCATCGGCATTAACACTTACTTCGGCAAATGGGTTTCAATACAATCTCAGTATTGATGATTATGGAAATTTTAGCTCGCAATTAATTCCCGGCCAACCTTGTCCCGGATTGCCAACTGTTTCTGACATTGATGGCAATGTGTACAATACAGTCATGATAGGCAATCAATGCTGGATGCGGGAAAACCTGAAAACCACCAAATACAGCGATGGCACCCCAATTGAATATCCGGGAAATGATAATGAGGCATGGGCAGTTAATACAAATGGCGCTTATAGCTGGTATGATAATGACCTGGCTTATAAAAATGATTATGGAGCGCTCTACAACTGGCATGCTGTCGGAAACAGCAAGGGACTTTGTCCTTCGGGTTGGAAAGTGCCAAGCCATGAAGAATTTAGCATCCTGGAAGGTACAGTTGACAGTCAGTATGGCGTTGGAGATCCCATCTGGGATATAGTTGACTGGAGAGGGTATGATGTAGGTAAAATTTTAAAATCAACAACACTTTGGTTAGAGGAAGGAAAGGGAACTGATGATTTTGGCGCCTCCATTGTTCCGGCAAGCCGAAGGGTGTTCAACGGCAATTACGGTACTTTAGGTGATTATGCTTTTATCTGGCTGGAAGAGTCCTTTAATGATGACTTTGCCTGGAGTCGCTACCTGAGCGCCGATTCTGACAATACCAGATATGGGTATTATCTTAAAGAAGATGGCCGCACTGTGCGTTGCCTGCAGGGCGAGGCACTACTTACACCAAGAGTTTCTACATCGCCTGTAACAAATATTTCTTTGAATAATGCCACTTCAGGAGGCAATGTAACCAATGAAGGTGGATCTCCGGTTTTGTCCCGTGGTGTTGTCTGGAGCGCCAGCCCCAATCCAACCTTGGAGGATAACTTTACCGAAGATGGCACAGGCACCGGTTCATTTATCTCTGAAATTACTGGCCTGACCCATGCCACTGATTATTATGTACGGGCTTATGCTACCAACGATTTTGGGATTGCTTATGGCAATGAAGTGAATTTTACGACCCAAAGTGGTGAAATTTCACTTAGCACAAATCCAGTAACAGATATCATGGCATTCTCAGCAACCTCCGGTGGCGACATCACTTCTGATGGTGGCTCTGCTGTTTCGGCCCGTGGTGTTGTCTGGAGCATCAACCCCAACCCAACCTTAGCGGATAATTTTACCGAAGATGGCGCAGGAACAGGTTCGTATATCTCTGAAATTACTGGTCTGATCCAAGACACTGAATACTATGTGCGGGCTTATGCCACCAATGCGTTAGGAACTCAATACGGCAATGAATTCAATTTTTCGACTCAAAATGGTGAAATTTCACTTACCACAAATACGGTAACAAATATTATGGCATTATCTGCAACTTCCGGTGGCGACATTACATCCGATGGTGGTGCTCCTGTTTCGGCCCGTGGTATTGTCTGGAGCACCAACCCCAATCCAACATTAGCGGATAATTTCACCGAAGATGGCACAGGCACAGGTTCGTATAACTCAGAAATTACTGGTCTGATACAGGCTACTGAATATTATGTGCGGGCTTATGCTACCAATGCGATAGGTAGTGAATACGGCAATGAATTCAATTTTACTACACAGGATGGAGTAATTGTGCTCACAACAAATGAGGTTACTGATATAACTAATATTGCTGCAAGTTCAGGCGGTAATATCGCAAGTGATGGTGGCGCTTATGTTATTTCCCGCGGTGTAGTCTGGAGCACATCAGAAAACCCAACAATAAATGATAACGACGGTATAAGCAGCGACGGAACCGGAATCGGAGAGTATATCAGCAATCTTACAGGACTTAATGTCAGCACAGTTTATTATGCCAGGGCTTATGCTAACAACGCCGTGGATACCTATTACGGTTCAAATCAAACTTTCAGAACCTATCATGATATGCTGACTGATTTTGATGGAAATACCTATGGAACAGTTCTTATTGGCACACAGGAATGGATGGCTGAAAACCTCAAAACCACACATTACCGCAATGGTACTGCCATTGAAAATCCAACAGGCAACTCGGATTGGATCGCTAACACCAGTGGCGCTTACGCCTGGTACGACAACGATATCTCATGGAAAGACAGTTATGGTGCACTATATAACTGGTTTGCCGTGACAAATGCCAATGCGCTTTGCCCATTGGGATGGCAGGTACCAACAGGTGCAGATTTCACTATTTTAACGAACTTATTTGGTGGCATCTATAACGGCGGCGGACATTTGAAAAGCACACGCACAGACCCCGATCCACATCCAAGGTGGGAAAGCCCCAACGTAGGCGCAACCAACGAAAGCAATTGGTCAGGCCTTCCAGGCGGACGCCGTCATACCGATGGACAATTCATGTTAATTGGCTATTACGGTACCGGGTGGACCTCTAATGAGCACTCGGAATCCACTGCCTGGACCCACTACTTGTACAATTCGGGCAATTATTCAGTCATTGACTACTACCCTAAGGTTAATGGGTTTTCTGTTCGTTGTATCAAATCCGAAACAACCTCCTCAGTAGTACCCTCAGTTACAACATCTCCTATCATAGAAATTACTTCCAATTCAGCAACAAGTGGTGGTAACGTATATAATGATGGTGGCGCAGAAGTTACTGCCAGAGGTATCGTTTGGAGTTCCACCGCAAATCCGACAATTGAGACCAATGAAGGGATCACTTTGAATGAAAGTGGCATAGGTGTTTTCATGAGCACACTCACATCTCTTACTCCAGAAACAATCTACTATGTTCGTGCTTACGCCACCAATAGTGTTGGAACAGCTTATGGGGATGAGTTGAGTTTTACAACGGATGCTCCTCCTTTTGTATGCGGAACATCAACCATTACTGATATTGACAACAACATTTACAACACCGTGCTTATAGGCAACCAGTGCTGGATGAAAGAAAACCTGAAAACCACTAAATATCGAAACGATAATCCAATAGAATATCCTGGCTCAGATAACAACGCTTGGACAACCAATACATCCGGGGCTTATACCTGGTATGATAATAACATTGGCTGGAAAGAAAGCTATGGTGCTTTGTATAACTGGAATGCTGTAAACAATGCCAATGGTTTATGTCCATCGGGATGGCATGTGCCAACAGATGCAGAATACACTGCCATGACTGACTATTTGGGCGGCACAAGTGTAGCCGGCGGAAAAATGAAGAGCACACTTACAGCCCCCGATCCGCACCCTCGGTGGGAAAGCCCCAACACAGGCGCCACCAACGAAAGTAACTGGTCCGGTCTTCCTGGCGGTTTCCGTTACGACTCTGGTAGTTTCATCCATTTAGGCTTATACGGCATTGTGTGGTCTTCTACTGAGGTCCATAGCACTGGAGCCTGGCTCCTCCAACTGTCTTATCAAGAGGTCAGTGTGCTCGGGTACGGCTACGGCAAGGCTTATGGGTTTTCTGTGCGTTGCTTAAAGGATTAGCTATTTTTTGCATTTAAGAGGCAAGGAGCGAAGCCTGATAATTTTTGATCTGAAAGAAAGCTGGGTTTGCTGATTCGTTTATTAAAATAATCAGATAAAGGAGTTCAGTGAAAGAGAAGTAATACTACCATAACTTCAGACTTCCCAACAATTGAAATTAATCACTCAGGCTGGAAACCCATTATATCTAGAACGAAAGTTTCTGCAAGCATAATCCTCCGCCAAATCCCCGCCATTAAAAACAAAAACCGCTGATTTACAGCGGCTCAATTGTTAATTGTTGTCCGACTAGGATTCGAACCTAGACAGGCAGAACCAAAATCTGCAGTGCTACCATTACACCATCGGACAATCTTCCCTTTTCGGAAATGAGGTGCAAAAGTATGAAAATATTTCATTGCCCAAAGCAAATGCAATAGAATATTACTTCGTTAACCGCCGTATAATAATATCAACGCCAATGATCACGTTTAGCAATCAAACCTGGGAAGTAAACACCTCAGCACCATTACAAAAAATATAATTACCTGCCCCTTGTTTGTTTCAGATTAAATTCCGTTCTTTGCACCCCGATTTTAAAGAACCAAAAATATTACAAAATATTTACAGCCATGTCAGGAATTTGTCAGATTACAGGAAAGCGTATGATGGTGGGTAACAAGGTTTCACACTCCAATATTAAAACCAAACGCAAGTTTTACCCGAACCTCCAGTCGAAAAGATTTTATATCCCTGAAGAAGATCGTTGGATCACATTGCGCGTAACGGCAGATGGTATTCGCCATATCAATAAAAAAGGCATCAGCACTTGCCTGAAAGAAGCCCGCGAAAAAGGTTTCCTCACTGCATAGTAATAGCTCAATTTATATAATCAAGCCTCAATGTACATTGGGGCTTTTTTATTTGTGTTCATAAATAAACCCGGAAATAAACCATTGATATATTGCGTTTATGAACCAGCGTAAGTCTTATGTGTTTACTTCCTGATGTTTATCATCACTTAAAATGGCCACTTACCAACTCTTATTCCCTGTTTTGCTGATATTTATACTGATGTCCGTTGATTTGAACGCGCAGGATAAAGATCATGACCTGGTTCAGTTTTCCGGGCTGGTTGTTACCGGCGATAGCCTGAAACCTGTCCCGTTTACAAATATTCTGAATATGAGCAGGCGACGTGGCATGAGCAGCGATTACCAGGGTTTCTTTTCTTTTGTTGCAAAAAAAGGAGATACAATTGCATTTTCTGCGATTGGTTATAAAAACGGCATGTATGTAATTCCTGACACCATCAGCACCCAGCGATATTCCATGATCCAGATGATGAGTGCGGACACCATCCTGCTTACTGAAACCGTCATTTACCCCTGGCCATCGCGCGAACAGTTCCGCGAAGCTTTTATCAATATCCGACCTCCCGATGATGATTTTGTGGTCGCACAAAAAAACCTCGATGCCATGGAAATGCGCGAAAGATCCTTGCAGATGCCAATGGATGGAAGCCAGAATTACAGGAACTTCATGCAACAAAATACTGACCGCCTTTATTATTATGGACAAGCGCCGCCCATGAACATTTTCAATCCCTTTGCATGGGCGAAATTTATTGAAGCATGGAAAAAAGGCGACTTCCGCAAGAAAGACTAAAAATAGCCGTTATGTTATACATTAATTTCACGCGAATCAAACCCGGATGAAACGTTTCTGCTACTTAACAATCACACTAATTCTATCTATCGCACTGGCATCCCACGCCCAGGTTACAGGAATTGTTACCGGAAAAGTGCTTGATAACGAAAACAGGCCAATAGAACTGGCTTCGGTTAAAATATTGGAAACCAACGGCGGAACCGCTACCGATGCGAATGGCAAATATCGCTTAAGTCTTCCTGCGAACCAACCTATTACGTTGGTATTTAGTTTTTTGGGGTTCACATCCGAACGCACCGTTATTAGGTTGAAAGCCGGTGAAGAAAAGATGTTGAACATTACCCTCGTTGAATCCTCAACGATGATTGCTGGCCCTGTGGTCGAAGACAAGCAGGTTCGAACCACCACGCTCACACGCATAGATCCCAAGGTTGCTGTTGCGATCCCAAGCATCTCCGGAGGTGTTGAAAGCCTTATCAAAACCATGCCGGGTGTATCTTCCAGCAATGAGTTGAGCTCACAATACTCGGTTCGGGGAGGAAATTTTGATGAGAACCTTGTGTATGTAAACGACATTGAAATTTACCGTCCCTTTCTGATCCGCTCAGGACAACAGGAAGGCCTCAGTTTCCTGAATTCCGACCTGGTATCTTCCATCCTGTTTTCGGCCGGTGGGTTCGATGCCAAATACGGCGATAAGATGGCTTCAGTGCTTGATATCCAGTATAAAAAGCCACGTGAACTTGCCGGATCTTTATCCGGTAGCTTATTAGGCGCTTCCGGCCATATCGAAGGGATTTCGAAAAACTCGAAGTTCACTTACCTTGCAGGCATGCGTTATAAATCAAATCAGTACATCCTGAAGGCAATGGACACCAAAGGCGAGTATAAACCGACTTTTACCGATGTTCAAACTTATCTTTCGTACGATCTCTCCCCGAAATTTGAAATTGCTTTCCTTGGCAACTATGCAAGAAACAACTACACGGTGGTGCCCGAAGACCGGGAAACCGCGTTTGGGACCATCAACGAAGCTTACAAATTTCGTGTGTACTTTGAAGGCCAGGAAGTTGACCGGTTCGAAAATTATATGGGGGCTTTGAGTCTATCGTGGAAGCCTCAGCAAAATGTTAACCTTAGGTTGATCGGCTCGGCATTCCATTCCCTCGAAAGCGAAACCTACGACATTCTCGGGCAATACTGGATCGGACGCCTGGATTCGAATATCGGTAGCGGAGACTATGCCGAAGTTGTTGAAGCCATAGGTGTAGGCTCTTACCTGAACCACGCCCGTAACAACCTTGATGCAAATGTTTATAGCATTGAACACCGTGGCGCCGTACTTTTTGAAAATTTAAGCTGGCAATGGGGGGCAAAATTTCAGCACGAACTTATTGATGACCGCCTGAATGAGTGGGTGCTCATTGATTCAGCCGGATATTCAATCCCGCATCCAACAGATTTTCCGGGCATCGCAAATGACAATCCTGCGTTTGGGTTAAATTCATCGGTCAGAACCGATATCATGCTGAGTTCAAATCGTTACACTGCATTTTTACAAAACATCTGGACACTTGATGGTGCCAGCGATCGCGTTCACCTCACAAGTGGGGTAAGAATCAATTACTGGGATCTTAACAATCAATTTCTTGTAAGCCCACGTGTGACCCTATCTTATCGTCCGGTTTGGGAACGGGATATCTTGTTCAGGTTCTCAGCCGGTTATTACCACCAGCCACCTTTCTACCGTGAGCTTCGTGATCTGAATGGGGTAATTAATTACGACCTCAAGGCGCAAACCAGCATTCATTTTGTAGCGGCCGGCGATTATAATTTTATCGCCTGGAACCGCCCCTTCAAGTTCGTGACAGAGGTGTATTACAAACATCTTGAGAACCTGGTTCCTTACGAAATTGACAATGTGCGCATCCGTTACCACGCTAAAAATAATTCCAAAGGCTTTGCCCGTGGCATTGATTTCAAGATCAACGGCGAATTTGTAGCGGGCATTGATTCCTGGGCCAGCCTTTCAATCATGCGCACCATGGAAGACATTCAGGACGATTTTTATTACAAATACTATAATGCAGACGGTGATGAAGTCAGGGCAAGTGCAATAAACGAAATTGCTGACAGTACAAGGTTCGAACCGGGATACATCCCCCGCCCTACCGACCAGCGGGTAAATTTTTCGTTATTTTTCCAGGATTACCTTCCACGAAACCCAACCTATAAAATGCATCTGAACCTATTGTTCGGCAGCGGCCTGACTTTCGGGCCTCCGGGTTCGCCAAAATACAGGCACACCTTGCGCATTCCACCTTATCGCCGGGTTGATATCGGGTTCTCAAAAGAAATTATTGGCGCCGAATCCCGCTTGCGCGAAGGTCATTTGCTGCATCATTTCAAGTCATTATGGATCAGCCTTGAGGTTTTTAATCTACTGCAGGTCAGCAATACAGTTTCCTATATCTGGATCAGTGATGTAAGGAACCGGCAATACGCCATTCCCAATTATCTTACCCCCCGGCAAATTAATCTTAAATTGCAGGCAACTTTTTGACGTTTGGATGGTTTAATAATCAGAAACCAAAAGAACCTTACAACAAATACATTTTTTTGATTTCAAAAACAAACAGGTGAACAATTCAACAACATCTCTTGTTATTTAGATTCAAACTGAATAAAAAACAATCTAGTCGAACTTTTACGAAGAACCTGTGTTTATGTTATTAGAATTAAAAGCGAAAGAAATGAACTTCCCTGAGTTGCCATATGCTTACGATGCACTGGAGCCTTACATTGATAAAGAGACAATGGAGATCCACTATACAAAACATCACAGGGCTTATTTTGATAAGTTCATGGCAGCGGTGAAAGGCACAGAGCTGGAAGGTAAATCCCTAGAAGAAATATTCTCTACCATGTCAAAGCATCCTGCTGCTGTTCGCAACAATGGCGGTGGATTTTATAACCATAACCTTTTCTGGAACATCATGTCAGCAAATGCTGGCGGAGAGCCCGGCAGAGAACTTGCCGCCGCGATAACAAAAGAATTTGGTTCTTTCGAAAAGTTTAAAGAAAAATTCAGTGATGCAGCCGCCACACGTTTCGGAAGCGGATGGGCCTGGCTGTGCGTAAAAAAAGATAAGACATTATGTGTTTGCTCTTCTCCTAATCAGGATAATCCATTGATGGATGTAGCTGATTGCCCCGGAACTCCCATATTGGGGCTGGATGTTTGGGAACACGCTTACTACCTGAAATATCAGAATCGCCGTCCGGAATACATCAGTAATTTCTGGAATGTTGTGAACTGGCAGGCTGTAGGTGAAAATTATTCAAAGGCGTTGGGCAGAATTTAACCTCCTGCTCAATTTGTTTGTTTTCTCGTGGTTAATGATGGGGAAAGCCGGACACTGATTACAGGTCCGGCTTTTTTTTATTTCTATGCGTGAAATCTGAAACATTTTCCTGCCTTCAATCCTTTATTAATTATCAACCTACCATTAAATTAATCATGAGACCGTCTCGAATAGTCAAATCTTGTTATCCTGAACGAAGTGAAGGAACTCTTCAAAGCTTCAAAACCAGTTCCTTCGTTACACTCAGGATGATAGAAAACAGTAGGCTCAGTATTTTTGAAGAATCCTCAAACAAATCAACAAATTAACCTTTTAACCCACTAATTTTAAATCAATGAAAAAGTCAGTAATTACAGTTTTCGCAATTTTACTGGGGCTGAATTTTGCCAGTTCCCAGGTTCAGAAAGAAACCAAAGCCAAATTTGAGTTTCCTCCCCTGCCCTATGCTTTCAATGCGTTGGAGCCTCACATTGATCAAATGACCATGGAAATTCATTACGATCGCCATCACAGGGCCTATTACAATAATTTTATCAAAGGAATTGAGGCTACTGAAATGGAGCGAATGAGCATGGAACAGATTTTTGCAAATATGAGCAAGTACTCCGAAGGAATACGCAACAATGCCGGCGGACATTACAACCATGTGTTGTTCTGGTCGGTCATGTCGCCTTATGGTGGTGGCGAACCTAACATGCGCAATCTTAAAAGTGCAATCGAAGAATCGTTCGGATCTTTTGAAAAGTTCAAGGCCCGGTTTGAAGATGCTGCCCGTACCCGTTTTGGAAGTGGTTGGGCATGGTTGAGTGTTGGCAAAGACGGAAAATTGTTTGTTTCTTCCACACCCAACCAGGACAATCCTTTGATGGATGTTGTGGAACTGCGCGGCATTCCAATCCTTGGTCTCGACGTATGGGAACATGCCTATTACCTGAAATACCAAAACCTTCGAGGCGATTACATCAGCAATTTCTGGAATGTAGTGAACTGGGAAGAAGTGAACCGGCGGTACGAGGAAGCGAAGAAGAAATAGTTCAAGGGTAGGTGTTCATTGTTCAAAGTTTCAGGTTCAAGGTTAATACAAACTCCCCAACCTTGAACATTGAACCCGGAACCTGGAACCCTTAATCAAACAATCCTGCGATAAGACTTTCATCCGCAATATTCGGAAGTGTTATTCTGAGCCGTGGCTCCTGCGCCATGGCTCTTTTTATTGCGAAGATAGCTTCGTTGTTGCGAGCCCAACAACGGCGGGCTATGCCATTGTTCACATCCCAGAAAAGCATTGATTTGAGGCGGCGTTCTGCATCAGCGCTGCCATCGAGTAGCATCCCGAAACCGCCATTGATCACTTCACCCCAGCCAACGCCTCCACCATTGTGCAAGGAAACCCAGGTGGCCCCGCGGAAAGCATCGCCAATTACATTGTGCACGGCCATGTCGGCAGTGAATTGCGAACCATCATAAATATTGCTGGTTTCACGGAAGGGTGAATCGGTGCCGGAAACATCATGGTGATCGCGGCCGAGAACGATGGGTGCAGATATTAATCCGTCTTCAATGGCTTTATTGAAAGCTTCGGCAATGCGCATGCGGCCTTCGGCATCGGCATATAAAATTCTGGCCTGCGAACCGACTACCAGTTTGTTTTCCCTGGCTCCGGCAATCCACTGGATATTGTCTTTCATTTGCTGTGAAATCTCAGCGGGGGAAGTGGCCGCGATCTTCTCCAACACTTCCATAGCGATTTTATCTGATTTGTCCAGATCGGATGACAATCCGGAAGTACACACCCAGCGGAAAGGCCCGAAACCATAATCGAAGCACATGGGTCCCATAATGTCCTGCACATATGAAGGATAGCGGAAAGTTCCATCAGGTTTCATCACATCAGCTCCGGCTCGGCCGGATTCAAGCAGGAATGCATTGCCATAATCAAAGAAATACATGCCGCGTTCAGTCAACGTATTGATAGCTGCAATCTGCCTGCGCAAAGATTCCTGCACCAGGACTTTGAATTTTGCTGGGTCTTTGGCCATCAACTCATTCGACTGATCATAGCTCAAACCCACCGGGTAATAACCACCCGCCCAGGGATTGTGCAGGGAAGTCTGGTCAGAACCCATATCAATCGGAATGTTGCGTTCAACAAGGCGTTCCCACAGGTCAACTATGTTTCCGAGGTAAGCGATGGAATGGGCTACTTTTTTATTTTGCCAGTGCAATGCCAGGTCTATTGCTTTGTCGGCATCGTCGGAAATCTCATCCACCCAGCCCTGGCTATGGCGTTTATGGGCGGCAACAGCATTGATTTCAGCAGTGATGCTCACCACGCCTGCAATATTTCCAGCCTTGGGTTGTGCGCCGCTCATTCCGCCAAGGCCGGAAGTAATAAATAAATTCACTTTATCGCCCTGTCCGGCTTTCGCTATTTTCCTGCCTGCATTCAGCACGGTAATGGTTGTACCATGCACAATCCCCTGCGGCCCGATATACATATAAGAACCGGCTGTCATCTGACCGTATTGGGTCACACCCAGCGCGTTGAAGCGTTCCCAGTCGTCGGGTTTGGAATAATTGGGGATCATCATGCCGTTGGTAACCACCACGCGGGGCGCATCGGTATGTGATGGAAATAAGCCCATAGGATGCCCGGAATACATGATCAGGGTTTGCTCATCGGTCATGGTAGCCAGGTATTGCATGGTAAGCAGGTATTGCGCCCAGTTCTGGAAAACAGCTCCATTGCCGCCATAAGTGATCAATTCGTGCGGATGCTGTGCAACCGCCGGATCAAGGTTGTTCTGGATCATCAGCATGATGGCTGCTGCCTGCGTTGATCTTTGAGGATAATCATTGATTGGCCTGGCAAACATCTTATAATCCGGGCGGAAGCGGTACATATAAATCCTTCCAAAGTTCTTTAATTCTTCGGCAAATTCCGGCGCCAGCACCGCATGATGCCGGGGATGAAAATACCGCAAGGCGTTTTTGAGCGCCAGCTTTTTCTCAGTGCTAGTCAAAATATCTTTGCGAACCGGTGCATGGCTAACACTTGAGTCTAAGGTTTTATGTTCGGGCAATTCTTCAGGAATGCCTTGCAGTACAGCAGTTTTAAAATCAATTGATGACATAACTGATGGGCTTGGATTGTGATGGGCAAAGATAGGGAAAAAGGCGGAGGCTAAGGCCAAGGAAAAGGCGGAGGCTGAGGCGAAGGGGGCTGATTCAATAGTTAATGTGTAGTAATAGGATTAAGCACTCGAAGCTATAGTAAACGAAACTATGTGGGTTTTATCTATTGTGCTCTACTGTGACTACTGTGGTAAGTAAAAAGCTATCGAAAATGCATCCTCAATCCACAATGTAAGTTCAAATTGGTCGTTTTTTAATAGTCAGCCTTTTATTAACTCACACAACCAATACCAGGATTATACTTTCAGATCGCATGAAGAACTTGCTTCTTATCTTATTACTAACCATTGTTTTTGGCGGATGCGCAGTGATGCAGCCTTTGCAAAAGCGTAAGCTTATTGCTGTTTATCATCTGATTGAAACGGCCAAATATGCTGAGGCTAAAATCGAAGTTGAGGAACTTATTGATGACAAAGAAGCAGCACAATGGCCCAAAACATGGTATACCCGGGGCGTGCTCAGCCAAATTGCCTATCGTGAAGGGATCAGGAAAAATGACAGAAAGCTCTCTGAACTTTATCCCGATCAGCTTTATGTTACCCTGGAATCGTTTAACCACACGCTTGCACTGGATAAATCTGGACGCTTTGAAAAGCAACTGGCGCCCAGGTACATCCTTCTGGCCAATGATTTCCAGGTGCTGGGCGAACGGCATTTCGGCAGTAAGAAATATGCAGAGGCGCTGCGGGCTTTTGAGCAGGCATTGGCAATTTCTGAAAAACCTGTTTTTTCGCTGCAGGCAGATACCAACCTGTTGTATAATACCGCGCTGGCGGCTTTTGAAAGCAAAAACTGGGATAAGGCCATCATCTATTTCGGCAGGCTGCATGATCAGCGGCATTCGGCAAATGTAGCCCACCTGCTGTTCAAAGCACATCTCCAGAAAGGCGACACCCTTGCAGCAGAAAAGGTGATGGCAGAAGGTATCGAACGCTACGAAGACGATCATGAACTGGTTTTATTGCTTAGCGATCTTTATTTCACGAGAAACGATACCGCTGCTGCCCTGCTCACACTTGAAGATGCGATCCGGGAAAACCCTGACCGCCAAATATTTCATTACACGAAAGGATTGATTTATCAGAAAACCGGTCGCTATACTGATGCAATCGCCTCGTACAATGAAGCCATAGTACTAGCTCCTGCTGAGCTGATGGCTTACGTTAACATAGCCACCTGCTATTATAATATTGGGGTCGGAATTGATGAAAACGCCAGATCAATCATGAACGGCACAAGAGCCAGGGAAGAAAAAGCAAAATCAACAGCAGCTTATGAAACTGCAGTCAGTTGGCTTGAAAAAGCTTATGCCACGAACCCGAAAGACAAGGAAATTCTCGCAAAGCTTAGCGAAATTTTAAAAATGATCCGTATTCCTGAAACAGCAGGAAATCCTTAACTCAACTTTTATATTTGTTCCTAAGAAAGGTTCTTCGGGAAAGTTGGCAATAGGCAATAAGCAGTTGGCAAACAAATACATCACTCCATCACTCCAATACTCCAGGCTTCGACAAGCTCAGCCACCGCATCACTGCATCACAAAAAATCCGGCAACATGATGGTTAGTCTCGAACCCTAATTACCTAAGGTTGTTTTACATCCTGAGGGACAAGGTTAGTCCAAGAAACTGATTGAACTGTGTTTTTGCAACTTTTCGGGGGCTGCCATCAGGCAACAGAACGGGTTCATCGTTCGCATCGAGTACCGGGAACCGGATATCATCGTCATAGATCAGGTGCAGGTTCAAACGAATCGTGAATAGCCAGTTAATTTGTTTGTCAATGTTCATTTCCCAATCCACATCCACGTTCTGAGGTTTATCAATATAGTTTGAGAAAAGGCGGATTGCGTTGGTAATACTCAGACCATCCATAATGAGGGCTTTGTTCCTGATCATAAGCTGGCCACCCATTTCCTGCTTCGCCCGTTTGCCAATTTCAACGCCATGTGTTGTCTGGCTGATATTTGTTGTGTCCAGTACAAAAGTGTTTTTATAGGATAGCACAGAAAAGTTCATGAGCGTTTCCTTAAAAGGTTTGTATTCAACGCCTACCCCAATGGTAAAGGTTCCTGGGTTTAGGAATTTTGAAATTACTACTGAATCATTAGGATAATTGTATCCTTTGGCCAACTGTGTTTTCGCATAAAAAATTGAACTGAAGTCCAGCTTATTCGCCATTACTCTGTTATACTGAGAATTCAGCTCAACAATATCGGTACTGGTTCTAACCCCTTGCTCTTTGGTTCTGATGGAACCGTATCTGATTCTTCCGATGTTTGTCCATGTAGCCCCTGAAGCTTTGTTCGCGTATTTCGCTTCGCCCTTCACATCAATCATGCCCGATAAGGAACTCTGTCCACCCTTCGACCAGTTTGCCAGGTAATTCTGGTTCAGTGAAAAAGCGTTTACCAAACTATAACTCCAATGCACCGGGGTTTCTTTAAAAGGACTGAGTTTTGCCAATGTCCTGTCGGGTGTAATGGCAACAATAGGAATATCATCCGCTGTTTTCTTTTGCATGCGCTCCACACGAATATCATCCTCAAGGATCATGGTCAGGTCATACTTTGCAGGGTTTCCGAGCCAGATTGTAATAGAGTCATTTTCTGCGTTTCTGACCCAAAACCGGTAAAGATCATCTTTTGCCGAACCAAGCCAGAATGGTTTTCTCTGGCCTCTGACATCGTTTATGAACATCTGTATTGAGTCGCGTTCGAAGGTATGGGTCAACAAAGTTTCAACGGCAGACTTCAGGGAATCGGGCATTTTGCCGTCAGGAACTATATAAAATGGCGACTCGTCGTTGGCCATGATAACCTGCCAGGTTTCAGTAATGACGATGTTGGTGGAATCGGCCAGAAAACGGGCTGTTTTTCCACTTCCGGGAGGCAGCAAAGGCGGAACAATAGTGCCGCTTTCTATACTGTGAACCGGAACGTTTTTGGATTCGAGGTATTTATAATCAACATACACTTCAGTAATCGTGTCCATTACACGCGTTGTTGACCAGAAAATGGAATCAATCATGGCTTTCAGATCCGAGGTATTTTCAGGCAATGTAAGGACGAGGGCATCAATATCAATTGTCCGCATGGTGATGATTTGGCGCTGAACAACAGGATCTTTTTCAAGAAGCATTGTATCAATAATAAAAACATCTTCTTCCAGCCACCTCACTGGCAAAGTATCATTCAATGAAATTTCCGTGAGGGTAAATTCTGTTGCATCATATGGGAAGCTTGAAAGACGAATTCTTACACTGTCGAAAGGTTCATTGAAATGCTCAATCAATCTTGAAAGAGATTGCCTCAAAGTATCCTTATCCGATCTCCAAAGATTATTCAGCTTCAGAAGGTTGTTAATATATTCCGATGCTGAGGCCGGTTCAAACACAATGGGTTCTGACGAAATTGTGTCTTTTTCAATAAAGACTACTTCTTCGTTGTTTTGTGCATTAACACTGCTAAAATACAATAAACCAATCCAAAATAACAGCAAGCAAATCCGACGCATGAGCCAGTTTTTTAATGTTGATGAAATTCCTGATGAAAGAATGAAAACAATTTTCAAAGCAGAATATTGTAAAAGGAAATCGTTTGAACCCGGTAGTGTCCGGCTAAAAGTGAAAACATTCCAAAATGAGTTTGAGATTACCTTCGGTGAGCTCCCTTTGGTCGGTTCCTCACTACGTTTGGAATGACAAGCTATAAGCTTGTTAAAGATGGAGTGAGCTGCTTCAAAAGGTAAGATCTTGTCATCCTTATCCACCGCGGCGGATCAGAATGACAAAAAAAAGTAAACTCAGTGATCTTGAGATATCCTCACCGGTTTCAACCTTTACGATGTTCTAGCTCCGCCGGGTCTTAAGAAATACCTGACCAACTTACAAGATATTATTCTGGCTTGTTGAGCGTGCTCCTCTGATCCGTCTTACCAGCGCCCAGATAAACCCGCCCAACATGATAAAAGCGCCAAGCCAGAGCATACTTATGTAGGGAAAGATAATTGCACGCAGAATAATATGATCTTCGGATTTGGCATAAATTCCCAGCAAAATGGTTTTTGGTTGCTCGGTTACACTTTCGAACCGCATTTTCATTTCCAGTTCCTCGATGTGGGCATCTTCAAACCGCTCATTTTCTTCATCAAGGTGATAACTGATCCAAACTTCACGCGAAGGCATCATCATGCTCCTGATCTGGAAGCGGGCATGCAGGCTGATCTTCTCAGTACCATCGGCTGGCATTTCAACCCTCAGGCTATCAAAAATAACAAAACTCCGCATCGCAATTATGGTGTCGCCAGGTTTCATCATTTCCTGCATCATAATGCTGTACCCATCGGCATCGGTGGCGTCAACTTCGTGGGCATGGCTCACATAAGTGTAGATGTCTTTAAATAATTCATGCCGTGTAGCAGGATTGCTCACCTGGCCCATTTGCGGATGGCGATTGATTGATGGAACCAATGAGAAATCCAGCACATAAGTGCTATCGGGTCGCACAGACAAGAAATCGAGCGTGTAATGGGTTTCATTTACTTCGGTTGTACGGCCACTGTAAACAACGTTGTAATTGCCAAGGCGGGCTAACTGACCTTTGACAAGTTTCACATCTTCGGCCCGGGTTACAGGATCGCGGGAGATGGTTCTTTCATTGGTAAAAGTGAGTACAACTGCTGCCAGGAAAATACCAAAGCCAATATGGGTTATCGAAGAAGGAAGGTTTTGAGGCTTCTTCACAAACCTGAGCATATAATCCAATGATGCAATGGCTGCGAAAATTGAAAAACCTAAAAGCACAAGGTTCAGAAAACGGGTAGGATAAAATACAGAATATGCTAAGGTAAGCGCCGCTGAGATTATCAATGCGAATGTGAGATTCCTTACGAACACGCCTGCATCACTTTTCCCGTAGTTCAGGTAATTCGCCAGGCCGATGAGTCCGGCAATCATAATTGCAAATGGCAATTGCCAGCTATTATAATAATCAACCGGTTCAGACGGCGGCGCCATATTGGTTCCAAGCACAGCATTGATAACCGGAATTGAGGTGGCAAAGATTATCTGGAATGATGAAAGCAGCAATACGATGCTACCGGCAAACAGGAAGAAATCGCGCGACAACAGATTGTCCGTTTCAATATGTGGGATTTTTTTCCAGTACTTTATCAGTCCGAACAATGGCAAAATGAAAAATACGGCCATGTAAACAACCAGTTGCTGGAATTTTTTATCGGCGCTGAATGAGTGTACCGAGGTTTCGGCAAGAATACCACTCCTTGTTAAAAACGTCGCATAAAGTATAAAGAGGAAACCAAGAAAAACAAATATAAAGCTGGCGCGATAATATTGTTTCCGGCGCAGATTGAGCAGCATGAAATGTAAGGCTCCAACCATGACAAGCCAGGGAACCAATGATGCATTTTCAACAGGATCCCAGGCCCAGAAACCTCCGAAAGTAAGCGATTCGTATGCCCAGCGGCCACCTAATAGAATTCCGGTACCAAGGGCAATCAGCGATGCAATTGTCCATGGCATAGCTGGTTTTATCCATCCTGTATAATCTTTGCGTAATAATCCTGCAATTGCATAAGCGTAAGGAACAACAAAAAGTGCATACCCCAGGAAAAGCATTGGAGGGTGAGTGACCATCCATGGATTCTCCAGCAAAGGGTTAAGTCCGAGCCCATCCGCAATTTGTGAGATGTAATTTGGGTTCAGGAAAAATGCATCGCCGGCATAATCAGGCATGTTGCGCAACAATGCAAACGGACTGCTGCCAATCTTAAATCCCAGCACATGGATGCCCAGCATCATTGAGGTGAGGAAAAACTGCGATAATGCCACTACCGACATTACAGGCGCTTTGCGATTGCGAACCCAGATGACTATAAATAAGCCAGTTAGACCCTGGAGTAAAGCCCAGACCCAGAAACTACCTTCCTGCCCGGCCCACATGCTGGCAAAAACATATCTCGGCTGTAACGACATGGAGCTGTAACGCCATATATAATTAAATTCGAACCTGTGGTTGAAGATCAGGTAAACAAGCATTGCTCCAATGCCCACAAGCGCAATGGAGTGAAATATATAGATCCAATTTCCCAGCTTAACTAACCTCTGCTTTTCGATCCCATCTTTGCGTTCTGACAGCCAGTAATAAAAAGCTGAGAGCAAGGCAGTGAACACCGTAATCAAAACAAATACATGGCCAATCCGGCCTGATAAGGCCCATTCGCCAACATACTCGATCCCATCAAAATTTTCCATTCGTTGTATGAGTTGATTAATTTTAAAATATGCACAAAACTACATGAATTCTTTTAATTATTGTCAGGTGGGAACCTTTTCTGTGATACAGTGATGCAGTAATACAGTGTTGCACTAATACAGTGTTGGCATTCAGGTAGCAATCAATCATAAAACGGTTGTCATACATTGTCATACGGTTGTCATACGGTTGTCATACATTGTAATACAATGGTAACGGTCCTTCTCCATTTCTCCATTTCTCCATTTCTCCCCCTCTTTCCCGAACACGACTCCATACCTCAGCTCTTTCAGCTTCTCCGTAACGCGAATGATACACGCCCACCACATCGCCAAAAAATCGACGCAGGCGACTAATGATTTGGGTGGTAAGGGCGATTTCGGGCAGTAGATACAAGACTTGTTTACCACGCTTCAGCGCCTCATCAATGAGTTTGATATAAATCTCAGTCTTTCCGCTTGAAGTGATGCCATGCAGCAGCACCGGCATTTGGTTCGTAAAATGCGTTGTTATTTTTTCATAAGCCTCAGCCTGGTGTTCAGTAAGCTGAATATCTCTAACTGACTGAATTGCATCATGGGTTTCGAGCCGGGAGATTTTTCGTTCCACTTCATCAATCAGGCCTTTTTCAACCAGCGAATGCAAGGCTGCATCGGCAGTGGGAATTTCAATCGCCAGCGTGGATTTAGGAATACCTTTTTCCGGTTCATCGGCTATATCAAGGTGGTGGAGCAGGGCCTGTATTACCTCGCTCTGCTTTGGGGCACGTTTTTCCAGATAATCGAGCATAGCGCCCAGCGCCTTTTCGTCTTGCTGCCAGGTTTTTGAAAGCTGATAATGTTTCTCTGTTTTTGGTTTGTAGCGTTGCACCACTTCCTCAAAAACCTGCACGGCATTTTTTTCAATCAATGAATTGATCAGGGGAATTACCTTCAACTGCCCGGCAATTTGCGCCGCTTCGCCGATGTTTATTTCTTTGCGCTGCTCAAGCACATTAACGATGCGGTATTCGCGTTCGTTCAGTTTGCTGTAATCTTCGTCAAAATCGGGGTTTAAGATAATGCGGCTTTCGCTGCTGAGTTTGAGGGCCGGCGGCAAGGCTGCGTTCATCACCTCACCCATGGTACACATGTAGTAAGTGGCCAGCCATTCCCAGAACTCAAATTGCAAGGCATTTACAACCGGCTTTTTATCCATTTGCGCCATGATCTCCTTAACAGAAATAGTTGGCTTTTTTTTATGAATTTCCCGAACCAAAGCTGTGTAAAGCTTCTTTTTCCCAAACTGCACCACCACTCGCATGCCCACCTGCAAACTCCCTTCCAGTTCCTCAGGCACCGCATAGGTAAAGTAACCCGGAAGGGGAATGGGAAGTAAAAGCTCAGCATATATGCGTGAATCGAACATTTTTATTCCAGATTTAAAATTCCAGATTCCTGATTCAAGATTCAGATTAAACTCACTATGCAATGAGATTTTGAATCTTGAATATGGAATTTTGAATTACTTGAATTTTGAATTATTTGTATTTGGTTCCTTTCATTTCACTTTGTTTCAGGTATGCCATGAATCCGGAAATATTCTTACTCAGGGATGTTGTTCTGGAAATCAAATCGTCGAGTGTTTGCTGATCTATATATCCTGAATCAAATGCCCTGTAACATTGAGAACGGCATTCTCCGCAGGAACCCTTGGCGATACTCAGAAACTGAATGAACTCTTTATTTCCTCCCCGTTCAAAGCCTTCTGCTATGTTGTCCATGATTGATCCGCTTGAACCTCTGATTTGATCACGGAACTTAAAATCACTAAAAAAGAGATTTCGGGAGGTGATCTCAAAAATAATTTTATACAACTCTCTTGCCTGTTGCCATACCGGCAAATCTTCAAACCGTGAAATTTTCATGATCCTTCATTTGTGAAAAGTCAATATAGAGTCGAATTTTGAATCTTGAATTTGAAATTTTGAATTATCCTTTCGCTATTTTATCCATAAACGTTGCCCCATGTACGATAAACCTTTGGTGTGTTCCGGTGCCGATCTTGCCTTGCTCATCCCAGGCATCAACCCGGAAGCTGAGTTTGCGGCCTTCAACTTTGATAAGTTCTGATTCGCACCACACTTTTTTGTCTTTTGGCGTGGCTTTCAGGTGTTTGATGTTTACTTCGGTTCCAACAGTGATATAACCTTCCGGCAATAAATCCTGAATGCTGAACTGGCTGGTGCCCTCCATCAATGCTAGCATCGCCGGTGTTGCAAAAACTTCTACCAGTCCGGAGCCAAATCTTGCGGCTGTTGCTTCATGCACAACCATCATCTCCTTGTAACCTTTTATTCCTTCTTTGAGATTATATTCCATAGTATCAATTCAAAATTTAAAATTTAAAATTCCAGATTCCAAATTCCAAGATTTACTGATTTATAAAGTTTTGCAAGATCTTTCATCAAAGGCAATCTTGAATCTTGAATTTTGAATCTTGAATTAAATAAAGTTCAGTGTTATGGTTTGCTTTACATCTGGGTGCAGGCTAAGTGCCACAGGGCACGTATCGGCACAGATTCTGAGAATTTTTTTCTGTTTTTCGGTGTATTCGATGGGTGGAAAATCAATGTCAATCACCACTTCAGCAATGCGGCGCGGATCGGATCGCATAATTTTGGTGATGCGCAGTTTGGCGCCATCCACATTAAAGCTGTGGGTTCGGGCAGCAATACCCATGATTGTCATCATACAACTTCCCAGGGCGGTTGCAACAAGATCGGTGGGGGAGAAGGCTTCAGCTTTTCCCTGGTTATCGAGGGGTGCATCAGTAATTATTTCGGTTCCGGATTGAAGATGCGTTGCCTGGGTTCGCAGTTCGCCAAGATAAATGGTTCGCGCAGTTTCCATATTTATCAGTGTTTAACGGTTATTTCTGAGGTGTAAAGGTAGAGAATTCTGCACCAAATTTGGCGCTTTGAAATACCGTTGAATATTAAAATTATCTTTGCAACTCAATGGCGTATATCAATAACAATTCCTGTATCAATGGATAAGAAACGATTCTCCATTCTTGTTGCAATATCTGCCATCGCACTTTCCGGAATCATGATCATTCAATTGTATGGCATTCGCAATGCTGCCATGTTCCAGCGTGAGCAATTTGCCGGAAGCGTTCAGATAGGTTTGAAAACAGTTGCCAACCGCCTGCTTGAAATGCAGGTAGATACCAATGTACTTCTATTGCAATCATGTAAATATACTCAGGATTTTGAAAGACAGAGGATTCTACCACTGCTCATTTCCCCCGCTGTTGAAAAATTGATTGATGATGAGTTCCAAGTCCTGAAGATTGGCCTTGCCTACGATTACGGCGTTTACAGAACTCCGGATGATATTATTGAGAAGACAAGCAATGTGAAGTCAAACCGAAACCTGCTTGACTCACCGCATTTTGTATCTTTTTCCTGTATTTACGACCACGAAGGGTATAACCTCGCCGTCTGGTTCCCAAATCAGAAATCATTGATATTGCAGAGTATCTTACCGTGGGCTTCGTTGCTGTTCATCCTGATTGTTGTTCTGGTAGTATCATTTTATAAAATCATCCGAATGTTTTTGATTGAAAAGAAACTTTCGGATATGAAAACAGATTTTGTCAACAATATGACCCATGAATTTAAGACCCCCATTGCTTCGCTATCTCTTGCAGCGGATATGTTGCTAAGATCCGAAGTGAATAGCATGCCATGCCAGGTTCAGAAATATGCAAAGATTATCAGCGATGAAAATAATCGCCTGAAAAGCCGGGTGGAACAAGTGTTGCACCTGACCTTGGTGGAACGGGGTGAGTTTCAGTTGAAAATGAAACAGGTAGATGTTCACAAAGTGATTGATGAGGGCTTAAAGCCCTACAAACTACTTATAAAACAACAGAAAGGCAATGTGACCAAAAGGTTCACAGCCCAAAATACTTTATTGGTTGCCGATCACGACCACCTGGAGAATGTTGTTTCCAACCTTGTTGACAATGCCATCAAGTATTCTATCGGTTCACCTGAAATTACAATTGAAACCAGGAACAATGATGGGGGAGTGTATATTGCTGTTGAGGACAGAGGCATAGGCATTAGCAGCGAACACCAGCAGGATATTTTCCGCAGGTTTTACCGCGTTTCAACGGGCAATCTTCATGATGCCAAAGGCTTTGGGCTTGGTTTGTTTTACGTGAATACTGTTGTGAAGGCGCATCATGGCAATATAACCGTGAAAAGCCAACCAGGCAAAGGAAGCCGTTTTGAAGTTTATATACCATCGAACGGACAGGCAACCGATTAAACCTTTTTACAGCCTGAACCTAAATTTGCTTCAGCAAAAGAATTGCAGCAAAGTATTTAGACCTTGCGTGATGCGATCATGATTTCCAGCAGTTTCACCGCTGCATCAGGAATTGAAGTTCCCGGTCCGAACACAGCCACCGCACCCGCTTTATAAAGAAAAGCATAATCCTGTGGTGGGATTACACCACCAACGATTACCATGATGTCTTCGCGACCATGCTTCTTCAGTTCTTCAATAACTTGCGGCACCAGGGTTTTATGCCCGGCGGCAAGGCTTGAAACACCAAGGATATGCACATCGTTTTCAACCGCTTGCTTTGCCGATTCCGCAGGCGTCTGGAACAATGGGCCAACGTCTACGTCAAAGCCGATATCGGCATAACCGGTGGCAACTACCTTGGCACCCCGGTCGTGGCCATCCTGACCCATTTTGGCAATCATAATGCGGGGACGACGGCCTTCCATAGTTGCAAAATCGTCAGCCATCGTGCAGGCTTTGCGGAACATATCGTCGTCTTTGGATTCTGAGGAGTAAACTCCTGAAATGCTACGTATCACAGCTTTATACCTCCCATAAACTTTTTCCAGTGCAGTTGAGATTTCGCCTAATGACGCTCTTTTGCGGGCTGCGTCAATCGCCAGCGCAAGCAGGTTGCCTTCGTTTGTTTCGGCGGCGCGGGTGAGAGCATCCAGGGCGACCTGTACCTCTTCATTGTTGCGGTTGGCACGCAATTGCTCCAACCTTCGTATCTGCGAACTTCTCACGGCAGTATTGTCAATATCAAGGGTTTCAATCGGGTCTTCCTTGTCGCGGCGGTATTTGTTTACGCCCAGGATCGTGTCTTTGCCTGAGTCAATGCGCGCCTGACGGCGCGCAGAAGCTTCCTCGATGCGCATTTTTGGAACCCCGGTTTCAATAGCCTTGGCCATTCCGCCCAGTTCCTCCACTTCCTCGATCAGTTGCCAGGCCTTGTGCGCCAGTTCATGGGTCAAAGCTTCAACATAGTATGAACCGGCCCAGGGATCAACGGCCTTGCAGATATTGGTTTCTTCCTGTAAATAAATTTGTGTATTTCTTGCGATCCTGGCCGAGAAATCGGTGGGCAGCGCAATGGCTTCGTCAAGGGCATTGGTATGCAGGCTCTGGGTGTGGCCCAGTGCAGCCGCCAGCGCTTCAATGCAGGTTCGCGCAACATTGTTGAACGGGTCTTGTTCCGTGAGGCTCCAGCCTGACGTCTGGCTATGGGTTCGCAAAGCCATAGACTTGGGATCTTCAGGATTGAACTTTTTAACAATTTTTGCCCAAAGCATGCGCGCGGCACGCATTTTTGCGATCTCCATAAAGTGATTCATACCTACAGCCCAGAAGAAAGAAAGCCGCGGAGCAAAGCTATCAATGGGAATGCCTGCGGCGATGCCGGTTCTCAGATATTCTAAACCATCGGCCAAGGTGTAGGCCAGCTCAATATCAGCGGTGGCGCCGGCTTCCTGCATGTGATAACCGCTGATGCTGATGGAATTGAACTTTTTCATGTGTTGTGAAGTGAACTCAAAGATATCAGCGATAATCTTCATGGATGGCAGCGGCGGGTAAATATAGGTATTGCGAACCATGAATTCCTTGAGGATGTCGTTCTGTATAGTTCCGCTGAGTTTTTCCATGGGCACTCCCTGTTCTTCGGCGGCTACAATGTAAAAGGCCAATACCGGCAACACGGCGCCATTCATGGTCATTGATACCGACATTTTATCGAGCGGTATCTGATCAAACAGGATTTTCATATCCAGGATAGAATCAATGGCTACACCGGCCTTGCCAACATCGCCTTCCACGCGTTCGTGGTCGGAATCGTAGCCACGGTGTGTGGCCAGATCGAACGCAACTGAAAGTCCCATTTGCCCGGCGGCAAGGTTACGGCGGTAAAAAGCGTTGGATTCTTCGGCGGTGGAGAAACCGGCATACTGGCGGATGGTCCAGGGACGCATCACATACATGGTGCTGTAAGGCCCCTGCAGGAATGGCGGCAATCCGGCAGCATATTGTAAGTGCTCCATACCGTTCAGATCATCGGCAGTGTAAACGGGTTTCACCTTGATGCGTTCATTGGTGAGCCAGGTGCAGGCAGGGTTCTCAACCCTTGTAGCCTCTTGCTTTGGTAGTTCCTTGAAATTTATTTTGCTGAAATCGGGTCTCATTATTTACGATTTTTGAATTACGATTTTGGATTTTTTGTGAAACGGTGATGCAGTTATACAGTGATGCAGTGGCTTATACCTTGGGAATAGGTAAATTGTTCAGGTTATTTTTATGCCATAACGTTGGATTTCTTCCAGGAAACCTGATTTGTCCTCATTCTTATGAATCAGAATGGGTTCTATTCTGTCATCAACCTGCCTTCTGAGTTTCCACAGCAATGGATTAACTGAAAAAAAATCCCCTGTGATGTTGGTAACAACCACGGCTACATCAATATCACTGTCTTCTTTGTTTGTATCCTGTGCATAGGAACCAAACAAATAAACCGATTCAAGATCAAAATGCTTGCCCAGCAGCAATTTGTATTGCTTAACCTTAGCTATAGCTTCTCTTTTATCCATTGTTGAAGTTGCTTTGTGTTATGAATGATCTCTGTGCACTTTTCATATGTCAGGCTCTTCAATAGCCTTTCTTTGTGCGATGGGTATCGTGTTTCAATATTTAATGGTTCAAGTTGATCTATGAAATCTTTCTGCTCTTCTGAAAAGCTTTCATAGAATTCCCCTTTTTTTGCGAGATAGGATAAACTGTGTGAATATGGAGCAGTAACTGATTTTAGTTTTACAAAACAGGCCTTGAATATCTTTTCAACGGCCTGGTGACACATGAAGCCAACATAGAGGTATCTTTTGCTTTTCAGCATCGCCATTGCAGTTTCAAGATCATAATCTGATAGTTCCTGCCAATAATCTACTTTATCATCCATTGATTTATTATTTATTGCACAATTCCCAATTTCCGTTGGAAGTTGCTCAAAGTCTCCAGTACATTGCTTCTCACATGAATGAACTCCTCAATACCGGCTTGCTTAAAGCTTTCAATCTGATCCTTTGGATAACCGGCCACCACCAGGATGGCTGCGCTTCCGGTGGCTTTGACTTGCTTGCATATTTCAGGAACAATATCCACATATTCCTCATCTGAGCTGCAGATTACAACGATTGACGGATTTTGTCCGCTTATAGCTTTCACACCTTCTTCAACAGTTTTAAAACCGGGGTTCTCAATTACTTTGTATCCAGCGCATCCAAAGAATCCACTGCTGAACGAAGCGCGGGCTTTGCGCATGGCAAGATTGCCGGTGGTGAACAGGAAAACGCCGGGTTGTTCGTTTCCGGCATCCATAAATATTTCTGTAGCCAGACGCAAATCTTCGAATGCATCGGCGGCGCGGCCAGGATTCAGCGTTTTATATTTTGTCTCCGTTGGCTGGGTTTCTTCCTGTTCCATCACTTCTTCCTGAATTTTTTCAAGCATACGCTCATCCTGGTTCGGCTGTTGATTTGTTCCAAGCATCACCAGACGGCGGTTGGCTATATCCTGGCGACGGGCATTGGCGTTTTTCTCCACTTCATCCTGTATGAAACCGTCTTTCACGGCCTGGGTCATGCCGCCCATTTGCTCAACCTTAACAAACAATTCCCAGGCATGGGCAGCAATGCTTTCGGTGAGTTTTTCAATGTAATATGAACCTGCTGACGGATCAATGACTTTATCCAGAAAAACTTCTTCCTTAAGGAGTATTTGCTGGTTGCGGGCAATGCGGCGTGAAAAATCATCAGCTTCCTTATATGGCGTATCAAATGGGTTCACCGTAATGGAATCTACACTGGCAATAGCAGCTGCCATGGCTTCGGTGGTGGTTCGTAGCATGTTCACATAAGGATCGTAAACGGTTTTGTTCCAGTTGGAAGTAACGGCATTGATATGCGCCATCATACTTTCCGGTTTTTCTGGTTTGTATTGCTCCACTATGCGGGCCCAAAGCAAACGAGCAGCACGGAATTTTGCGATCTCCATGAAGTAATTGCTCCCAGAGGAAAGGAAAAAGGTGATGCGTGGGGTTATGTCATCCACTTTCATGCCTTTTGAGGTAAGCAGCGCAACATAGTCGGAAGCGGAAGCCATTGCAAAGGCCAGTTCCTGGATCATGTTTCCTCCGCTGTCGTGAATGTATTGCCCGTTAATACTGATGAACCTGAATTTCTTACCAACGCCGCTACTTCTAAGAATCAGATCATACGATTGATTCATATCTGCAGACTCAACATGATAAAAATCACCGTTGATCAGCACATAACTGATAGGATCGAAATCAAATGAGCCATGCAGTTGTTTTGGATCGCAATTTAAAAGTTTGCATGCTTCTGTCAATTGACTGAGCAATAATGGATAATTACGTGAACTGAAATAATGTATATCGGTTTTATCCAATGGTATGCCTTTAAGCAAGGCTGCCAGATCAGAAGCGGATTCCACTTCACTAACATCAAGACTCAGGGCAGTGGCTCCTTTGGCAAGTGCATTCACGGCAATACAATTGGCTTCCTTGATATTTGAAACATCAATGCACTGCCTTATTTCCCATGAATTATCTTTTGTTTTATTGCTTCTTACATAGGGATACTGGCCGGGCAGGATTGCTGAGTAAGGCAATTCGCTGATATGTTCAGCACGATAATAGGGTTTTACATTTATGCCTTCAGCGGTCTTCCATACGAGCTTTTTATCATATTCGGCGCCTTTCAGATCTTCAATTATTTTGGCTTCCCACTTTTCTGTAGTAACAGGTGGAAACTCGTTGAAAAGCTTAACATTATTGTCTTTTGGTTCCATGTTTTACACAAGTTTTTGAAAAGTGATGCAAAGGTATAGAATTCCTTTAGAAGAGTATGTTGAATTATATAGTCTGGGGCAAAGAACGGAGGGCTTAGTGCGGAGAGTATGGGGAAAGGGACGAGGGGCGAGGAACGGAGGGCTAGGAGAGCGGGTGAAGGGGAGAATGGGTGAAGGGCGAGTGCTTATATTGATCCGCGGAAATCCGTTCAATCTGCGTTATCAGCGTTCCATTACTTGCTATCTTTACCAACCTAAATTGAAGTGAATGAATATGAACCGGGAGAAAACAATTGCCATTTCAGGAGCAGGCGGCCTGATAGGCAGCCATCTGACAAAACATTTTCTATCAAAAAACTGGGTGGTGATCCCTCTGGGTCGCAAAGATTTTGCCGGCAGCTTTGAAGCATTGGTCGAAAAAATTGAACAAGCCGATGTACTGATAAATCTAGCCGGAGCTCCCATCATTAAGCGCTGGACAAAAAAGCACAAGGAAGAAATTTACAACAGCCGCATTCTTACAACCCGTAAACTGGTTCATACCATTGAAATAGCAAAAAAGAAACCTTCGCTGTTGATTTCTGCATCTGGCGTCGGTATCTACGATCAGCAATGTGTGCAGGACGAATACAGCAATCAGTTTGCCGGCGATTTCCTGGGCAAAGTTTGCATGGACTGGGAGTTCGAAGCAGAAAAAGCATCCACTTTTACCAGGCTTGTAATTGTCCGGCTTGGGGTGGTGCTGGCGCAAGCCGGAGGCGCTTTAAAAACCATGCTTCCCTTATTCAGGTTTGGACTGGGGGGAAAGATAGCTTCAGGCAATCAGCCTTTTGCATGGATCCATATCGAAGACATTGTGTCTGCCATTGATTTTATGGTTCAGAACCAGGAAGCCAAAGGTGTTTACAACCTGGTGGCTCCGGGGCTGATCAACAACCGACAGTTTACCTTTGCTCTTGGTAAAGCGCTGAACAGACCAACATTATTTACCGTTCCAGCTTTTGCTCTGCAATTGCTTTACGGTGAAGCTGCGATTACTTTAACAAGCGGGCAAAAAGTGGTTCCTGCAAAGTTGGAAAAAGAAAACTATAAATTCCTCTTCCCGGAAATAAATCAGGCCTTCACAAACATTGTAAGAGCCTGAAGTTATGTTTTACAACCTTAGTGAACGTAAATCCGCCTTACTTTTCCATAGCTGTAAGAACCCATACGCACAATGTAAACGCCTTTGGGTGCATACGACATGTCGAGCAGGTAAGTGTACTTGCCATCAATATTTTCCACCCTGTTTTCAACCAGTTTATTTCCGAGCACATTGTGTACATTAAAAATTAAAGTGCTGTTTACTTCCCTTGTTTGAAGAATGATTTCAAATTGGTTATTGCCAAGCGAATTTACCTTCATTTCAGAATTATTCAGCGGCAAACCTTCAAAACCTGTGAATAGCCCAATGTTAACCATATAGTCTTCAGTTTCGCCAAACTCAGTTGTTTCACATGCATTATCAGGAACCGGTTCCTGCCAGCTTAATCGCGCCCTCAGCAAATGTTCGCCCAATGCAGCTCCGGCAGGTATTGTAAATGGAACATCAAAACTATACAGGCCGGGGCCTTGTCCGGGTGCCAGGTGAACATTGTCAACAAGTATTTCGTCTTCTTCGAACACAAAGTTATCGTTATAGTCAATCCAGAGCTTAATAAACTGATCGCCGCGACCGGTTGAAATCCGGAGTTCATACGAACCGCCCTGGTGCAATACAGTGACGAGGTCTGAGTAATCGCTGTATCCATCGGGTGAGCAGGTTGATGGGTTGTTGATATCAACAAGGCTGAATAACCTGAACCCGGTTCCATTTGAACATTCAGCAAAAGGCTGGCACATTGAATTTGCGATCTCCACCGTGATTGAATCGTTCAAAGGATTGGCATCACCTTCTAATGATGTAAATGCCTTTAGATCATGAAGCGCGACTGCAGAGAAATCGCCGGGAGTAGTGAACGTATATGGAATGGTTCCGGCCATAGGAATCGGACCCACAGCCTGTTCAGAAATCAAGCTTCCATTCAGCATATAGGACACATCAATCATGTTTTGTTCAGTTGATCCAAAATTCTCGATGACAATTGTAATTTCTTCGGCCGGGGTTAAGCCGCTGCCTGAAACAGGGCTGACAATGGCCTGAACCCCTATATCGTTTGGATACAGGTGTTTCACTGATTTACTGAGTGTGTCATTTTCGGGAACCATATCGCCGTCGAGGATCGCACCAACGGTAAGCAAATAGGTATTGCCAACAATGTTCAAATCGGCTAGGGTATCAAAAGTGTATTGAATTGATTCGCCTGCAGCCAGCGGGCCTGCAAATACTTCGGTAATAATTTCATTGGTATCAACCTGGAAAGTTAGCGGAATATCAACCTGATCACTCAGACCGTAATTATAAATTGTAATGGAAACGGGTACGCTATCGGATAAAGCCCCATTTACAGGCGCATCAATGCTAACAACACCAATATCGGTTGCGAGTACAGCCGCGATCTGAAAAACGCCAACCACATCGCGTCTTTGACCTAACTTGAAATATTCCGCTATATGCCAGAAGGTGATATCGTCAGCGGGATCAACTGTCAAGTGCACATAATCAGCAAGGCGGTTCGAAGGATTATTTGATGTGCTCTGTCCTATAAGTGTTTCATCAATGGTCATAACGCCCAATGGATCTGAAGCCAGACGGCCTGTATAATAGATGGCTATCATCTCCTGAGTGCTAACAGTTGTATAGCCCATTCCAATATTTCCCTGCCCGTCCATGGCCATACTGCCCGAAAATGCATCCTTGTTGTTATACGGCGAAATGTATGTTCCTTCCTGGTAGATTTCCCAGGGTTCGCCATCGGCAGTTTGCCGCAATTCATACCAACGGATGCCGGCAAGCTCGCCGCTTGATGCATCGGTATCAACCACAAAATTAAAAAGCACTGAATTGTATCCGGGAAACCGCCTGTATTGTGCTTGGTTCATAATGGTTGCCTGCAATACATCCTGTTGTGGCCCGGAAGGCTGTGGCCTGTTTGAAAAAGAACCGCCGTCAAAAACTGAAATAAAAGGAGTGGTGTTCACAATTTGTGCAGCCGAGATGGTTGAATTGGGCGTATTTTCCCAGTCAACGTTGATAGTCCATATTTTAAGATGGTCAACAGATACCGACGACCATGCATCGTCCTGCAGATAAACAATATATCCGTTTCCGGGAGGCGGCATGTCGCCGTTTGAAACATTGAATGCCTGTGGACTATAAAAACCCGAGGTTCCAATTCCGGGAAGGGGTAAGGCAACAAATTTTGCTGTGAGCCCATCCAGCATTTTGTCCCTTTCCATTACAAAGGTTCTATTCGCAGAATTAATATTGGCCGTAACATAATACCCATCGGACCAGATTGAGAATTTGGGATAATCGGGGAATGAGCCTGTTGTGAACCCGGTAGTATACACCCACCATCCGTCAGTTACCGGATTCGGGCCTTTGCTTATGGCAATGTTGAAACCATTCGGGCTGCTGTCGAATTCTGTGATGATAAACCGATCTGCATCTTTATCATACAATACGATGGGATCGCCAAGATTGTTGCCAGGAAACAAGGTTGACAATGAAGCTGCTGGTGTGAGCGGGTTTCCTTGTTTATCAAAAATTCTGAACCCGACGTTCCAGCCTCCAATAAAGTGATTCGGGCCTGCAGCGCCGGTAGGGTCGGAAGGAGTGTAATTGGAAGTATTTGCATCAAAAACCAATAAGGGTGATCTGCCCCGGTGTTTGATGGCTTCTTTCTGGTACTTAGCTAATGCATCGTTTTCATTTGGAAGACCTTTGCCGGGAACTGTCTTGTTGGCGCCGCTTCTTTTTGGTTGCCCGAGCCGGGGTGTTTGGTTTGGATCAACACCTATAAAGGTTCCATTTGCGATTTGTTCAGCAATGCCTGGAACCGAGGTTGCTTCGGGCATGACACCGGACGAGCTTGCTTTCATTGGCCCGCTGTCCTGAGCGATGGCAATTGTATTGGCGCTCACAAGTAATGAGAGAGCAAGGATGAAAAGTGGAAATTTCATGAGATGGTAAATTAAAATTTGGTGCAGGAGATAGCTTTAAAACAATGCAAAGGTTTGATAGTTCATTTTGCAGACAACTGCAAATGAGGCATAAGCTTTTTTTCTTAATTATAAACAGTATAAGCCGTATGAGATAAATACAATAATCTACTCGCTCCAACTAGCCTGATCAGCAAGCTAATCAATCGTCTATTCAATAATTGACATTTCGCCCACCAGATGCCCTGCACCGGCAAACTTGTCAATAATGAATAGGCAATATCGGATATCGAGCGAAATATTACGGCACATATCAGGGTCGTACATCAGGTCGCTCATGGTGCCTTCCCAATTGCGGTCGAAATTAATGCCGACAAGATGCCCGTCAGCATTTAGGACCGGGCTTCCTGAATTGCCCCCGGTAGTATGATTTGAAGCAATAAAACAAACACGCAATTGACCATCACTGTCGGCATAGCGCCCATAGTCGGCATTGCTGTAAAGTTCTTTTAGTCTGTCTTCCACCACATAATCATAGATATCGGGGTTTTCCTTTTCCATGATTCCTTCAATGGTAGAGTAATGGCTGTAATGAACCGCATCCATTGGATAGTAATCATCAACTTTGCCATAGGTTATGCGCAGCGTGAAGTTAGCATCAGGGTAAAACCTTCGCTCCGGCTGCATTTCCATCAGACCCTGCACATAAATTCGCTGCAGGCTATCAAGCTGGCGTTCATATTTTTGAACCGATCCAGCAATATTGTTCCTGAAATGCTCATTCAATCCGCTCGCAAGCCTGTAAAATACATCCCGTTCAATTTTTTTGTGATCACGGGGTTTGTAATTATCAAGGAAATTTTTGAGACGCTCAGGATCGGCAAAAATGGACTTCTCATAAGCGTGATTGCTCAACGCTTCAAAATCATTGTTGAACTCAGCCCTTAATTCGGTAAGCACCTCCGGATGATAAACTGGGTTGAGTTCAGAAAAATATATTTCCAGCATCTCGGCCATTATTTTTTTATCAATGGGTTCGTGGTAATTCTTAAAGAATCCATCAGCAGCGTTTTTCAGAGCAAGCAGCCGCTTTTGCTTTTCTTCATCAGGTTTCTTTTTGTCCTTGCTCATGCGAACCAAATCGGCAAACTGGCCGGCAAATCTCAGCATTTCAATCCCTAATCCTGCTTCCGACATGTATGTTCTTGAAAGGTTCAGCGGAATGAAATGCTTGTAAATGGCTTCAAATGCAGGAATGATTCCTCCATATTTGGCTTCGTACGCCGGTTTGGAAGCAGCCCAGTTCATGAACTCTTGTTCATGTTCCCTTTTTTTATCAATGGCTTCCATCCGTTTTATTCCGCGGCTTTCGCCTATCATTTTTTTCCAGCCATTTGCAACGCCGGCATATTTGGATGCATATTGAATGCGAACGAGCTGGCTTTCGTTCATCGCCGACTGAAAAGTTTCCAGGCGGCGTTCACGTAGTTTTATGGCAACCGGATTACTTACTTCGGTAATGCCTTCCACGGCTACTGCGGGCAGGTATTGCTGTGTGCGTCCCGGATATCCGAATACAAAAGTGAAATCGTCTTTTTCAACGCCTTTCAGCGAAATCGGGAAATGATATTTGGGAGTGTAAGGCACGTTATCGGGCGAATAGTCGGCAGGTTTATTGTTTTCATCGGCATAGATCCTGAACAAAGAAAAATCACCCGTATGGCGCGGCCACATCCAGTTGTCGGTGTCGCCACCAAAATTTCCAATATTTGAGGGAGGGGCGCCTACCAATCTAACATCGCGGAAAGTCTCAGTAAAAAAGATATAATATTCATTGCCAAAGTAAAACGGCCTGATCTGAGCATCATAACCACTGCTGTCGGCCGACTGTTTTTCCAATGCCTTGATGTTAATGCGGATGATGGAATCGCGCATGATTTCACTCATATCAGCGTTAACTCCTTTCAGGATCGTTTGTGTAACATCTTCCATGCGAACCAGCAACGTGACGGTCAAACCGGCATTGGGCAGTTCTTCACTTCGGTTCATGGCCCAGAAACCGTCCTGGAGGTAATCATTTTCAAGTGAGCTATGTCGCTGTATGGCTCCATGACCGCAATGATGGTTAGTAAGAAGCAAGCCTTCCGGCGAAATGATCTCTCCGGTACAACCCCGGCCGAAGATCACGATGGCATCTTTCATGCTGTTCTGGTTCACAGAATAGATGTCTTCTGCTGTGAGGCGAAATCCCATTTGCTGCATTTCTTTTTCATTCAGTTGCTGTAACAGGATTGGCAGCCACATGCCTTCAATGGCAGTGAGGCGCATAATAGCCAATAGTAATACGAGTGTGATAAGTGTTTTTTTCATTGATTTAATTTCATTGAGATTGTGAGTAGTAAACACCGACGGGTTGAAAAGCACCGTCTGGTTTGTGAAACCCCGACGGGTTGAAGAACCCCGTCGGGTTATTTACAAGCAATTGTTTCAATTTCAATCAATACACCAAGGGGCAGTTTAACAACAGCATAAGCAGCGCGTGCCGGGGGATCAGTTTGGTAGTAAGAACCGTACACCTGGTTCATGGCTGCGAAGTCATCCATAGTACTGAGCAGGCAGGTTGATTTAACAACATCGGCAAACGTATAGCCTGCGGTTTCAAGTATGGCTTTGATGTTTTCCATCACTTGCTTTGTCTGCACCTGTATGTTGGTTTCAACAAGCTGTCCGGTGGCAGGATCAATTGGAATTTGTCCTGAGATAAAAAGCATGCCGTTCATTTCAGTAGCCTGGCTGTAAGGGCCGATGGCTTTCGGAGCGTGGGGGGTGTTGATAATTTTTTTCATTGATGAGGGAATTAAGTATTATTTAAAAACTTCGTACAGATGATTTTTTAGTTCTCAATGGCCGGTTCTGCTAATATTGTTTCCTTCTGTTTCAGCTTTTGTTCCCGGTTCCTTTACAAACATCCAGAAGATGACCGAAGTAGTAATAAACAATCCGCAAAAAATGTAAAGCAACTGGAAATCTCCGGTTTGTTTGATCACATGCGCCACACCATTGCTCATCATCTGCGGCAATACTACAGCCAGGTTGAAAACACCCATGAAAAGGCCCATCTTCAACGGGTTCACACGTTCGCTCATAATGGCGAATACGATGGAAATTACCGCTGACCAACCTATTCCGGCCAGGAACATGCCAATGTAAAAATCAGCCTCAATCCTGCCCAGAAATGCAATATAAAAGTAACCGATAGCTGCAAATGAAAGAGCGAAAATGTATGTCTTAACGCGGCCAATTCTACGGGCAATGGCCTGCAATGCTAGCGGAAACAATGCTCCAACAAAGTTTAGGATGAGAAAACCCAGTGATAAAATATTGCCAATGGATGAATCGGAAGTCTGGGTGACACCTGTAAGCTTTTCTGCGAACCAGTTGGCCGTGATGCCCGAAAGTTCAACGTTGGGCAGTATTCTGTTTTCGATGAAGAATCCCGACATGATAAACATGCTCTGAAACGCTACCCATGTAAATGAGTGCGCGAGCATAATTTTATGAAACTCATTCTTATTGCCTGGCTTTTTCAATCCGCGAATGATACTGATCACGCCAATAATCACTGAGTAGACTAAAGCTGAGATCAGAACCGTGTTGTGAACCGGGGTCAGACTTTCAAAAAAATGGTTGAACACACTGTAAACCCCGAAAACCAAAAAGCCATACAAGGGGAAAATTTCTTTGATGATTTGCCATACGCCATATTTTTCAGCGACCTGGTTCAGGTTGGAATTCAAATCTTTGGTTTCTTCGATCAGTAAAATTGGGAAAACGGCCATAATGAGAACCAGCACTGCGGCAATATATAGTAAAAGCTCATTGCCGAACACCATTGAAAGGAAATACGCAAATACTCCAAAAAAACCAGAGATTATCTGCATCCATACATAGCCTTTGGTTCTTTGTCTTCCTTCCGGGGTGAGATCGGCAATGATGGACCTGGCGGGGTTAAATGTAACATTGACAGACAAATCCAGAAACAGGGCAATAAGGGAAGCAATGATTGTGATATCTGCAATTCCGGTAATATTTGAGATTTCCTGGATATAGGGCAACGACAGGAAGGCGAAAGAGCTTACTATACCACCAATGATTATGAAAGGCCGCCTCCGTCCGCCCATGAACCAGACATTATCACTAATAAGGCCAACGATAACCTGTCCGAAAATCCCTGCAACCGGGCCGGCAAGCCAAACAAAGGCAACCTCATGGATGTCGAGCCCATATTTTTTTGATAAAATCCAACTCAGCGCG
This sequence comes from Bacteroidales bacterium, assembly GCA_014860575.1. Taxonomy (NCBI): domain Bacteria; kingdom Pseudomonadati; phylum Bacteroidota; class Bacteroidia; order Bacteroidales; species Bacteroidales bacterium. Next base: position 133,070 of record JACZJK010000043.1, on the reverse strand, counting down.
GCAATCTGGGTAGATAGTGCAAAACCGACTGCTGTGGCAGGAAGAGCGAGGGTAGCATAAAACAGCTTGTTGAGTCTCTTTTGAAATTCCAGCATAATGCCTGATTTTAAAGGTGATTAATGAATGGAAGTATTAAAATTCGAACGGTCAAAATTAGGTTTTTTCGGATTATATGTTGCTACAAATCCATTTTTGGTGGCCACGAATGCACGAATTCACTTTTGACTATCTCGAACCAGTCTACCGTGGCGGATAAACGGATTCATTATTATGATGCCACGAATGCACGAATATTATTTTTCATGGGTCACTAAGAGGTTTATTTATTGTAAATTGCCACGAATACGCGAATATATATTTGAGACTATCTAAAGAAATATTATTTGAAATCGTTCATTCTCTGAGTTTTAAATGTATTTATTCGTGCATTCGTGGCTAACAAAAGGCAGATAAACTTTATCAATCAATTCCTGGTATTCATCCTCGCAGCGGCTGTTCACAGTGATTCCGCCCCCACTTTTGAAGAAAAGTTTCCCTTCAATATTTTCAATGAAGCGTATCATAACGCCACTATCGAGGTTATGGCCGTCGAAGATTCCAAAAATGCCTGTGTAATACCCCCGCTCATAGCGCTCGGATTCCAGGATTACCTCAATTGTTTTTTTCTTTGGTGCACCACTTATGCTGCCTGCCGGCAACAAGCCAAAGATCAGGTCACCAATATTTTCATTATAATTAGCATCAAGGTTGCCTGCAATGCCAGAACTTACCTGCAGCAAGGTCTTGTTTTGTGTTCGAACCGCAGTTACGAACCGGAATTTTTCAACATGCACATTGCGGGCAACGCGGTTCAGATCATTGCGGATCAGATCAACAATGGTGTTATGCTCGGCAATTTCTTTCGGATCGCCAAGAATGCGATTTTCGGCATCGGGCACGGATGCATCAATGGTTCCTTTCATCGGATGCGACTCAATGCGGCCATTGGTGATCTTAACAAAAAGTTCGGGCGAGAACACCACAATCTTATCCTCATACCAAAGCTTATAAGCTGCGCCGCTCCGGTAGAAAATCTCTTTCAGCGCAAGATTGGTTTCAATAGCAGTGGGCATGGTTAGGTTCAGCAAAAATGAGTTGCCGTGAAGCAGATGCTTCATGGCATAATGGTAGGCTTCCTGGTAACGGCCAAAACCGGGCGGTTCTTTACTAAAGGTAAATGACTGAGTGAAATTTCCTGGTTTTAATGATGCGTTTGTGAACCCGTTAAGATTATACAGAATATATTCAGGGTTTACCTCATCAAGCGGAATGATTATGGGCTGCTGCATAAGGAAATCAATGACAAAAAGAAATGGGCGGCGGGATTTGCCGTAATGGTTCATTGAGTGAATTGCCGAAGAAACCGTCATAAACAGACTTAAATTATCTGGGAGAATTTTAAAGTGCCGGAAAAGATACCGGACTAATAAACGAACGATTGCCGTAAAGTTTATTTTTCTACTTTTACAGACCGCACAAAGATAGTACGACAATTGTGTTTCAACCCGGTTATACTTACGAATTTCCGCAATTGCATCTTCACTAAACCCCCACATACATTATGAGAACAATTTCCAAAGCTTTATTACTGCTAAGCATTGTTTGGGTTTCGTCAACCTTTATGGGTTGCTGGCTCAGTGTGGCTCCCACAAGTCAAACCCTTACTGAACAGGAAGTACTTGATCTTTTCAACAATTGGAACGATGCCCTTCAAACCGGCGATCCACACCAGGTTGCTGCCCTTTATTCCTACAAGGCAACATTGCTGCCAACGGTTTCAAACAAGATCAGGCACAACCATGAAGAAATTGCTGATTATTTCGAACACTTCCTTGAACTTGACCCTTACGGAACCATCAACGAGTCGAATATCAGGGTTTTCGATAGCCTGGCTATGAATTCAGGGATTTACACTTTTTCGGTAAAGGTAAATGATAGTATTTCTGAAGTTCAGGCACGCTTCAGCTTTGTTTACGAGCTTATTGACGGCGACTGGTTGATCCTGGCGCATCATTCATCTGCCATGCCCGAACATTAACAATGTTTTTTCTTTGGATCCCAACCCCGAAAGTGATTCGGGCAATTAACCTTAAGCTTTCTGCATGATCCGCGTTCTGCTCATAAATAACTACGATTCTTTCACTTTCAACCTGGTTCAGGTCCTGCGCGAATCGGGATTATGCAACTATGAAGTAATGTTGAATGACGAAATCCAGGTTGAGGATTGTGAAGATTTTGATAAAATACTGATATCGCCCGGGCCGGGTTTACCGGCCGAAGCCGGGGTTACCTGCGATGTAATCAGGCATTGGGCTTCAGAAAAAAGTATTTTCGGTGTTTGTCTTGGCCACCAGGCCGTCGCTGAGGTTTTCGGAGCCAGGCTCAAACAATTGCCCCACCCAAAGCACGGTCAGAAAGAACTTGTTGAAATTATCAGCCCGGAAACAAAAATCTTCAGAGACCTTCCAGCGAATTTTGAAACCGGCCACTATCATTCCTGGATCGTTGATAACGAAGGATTGCCGGAATCATTGAACGTAACAGCAAGAGACAAAGCAGGAAATATCATGGCCATCAGCCATCGCACATTCGACGTTCATGGAGTGCAATTTCACCCGGAATCAATCATGACATCCTTTGGACGGCAAATCGTACTTAACTGGCTGAAACAATAATAACTACACTGCGAATCCAAGATCAAAGTCCAAAGTTCAAAATCCAAAGAGCAAAATCCAAAGTTGAGCCCTAAGCTAATGAATCACTGATTTACAAAATACCAGCATGTTAGATCATTCAATCCCCCTAACCCCCTTCTCCAAGGGGGACTCGTTCTTCGCAAACTTATCGGAACAGAGTCTAACCAAATCCCCCTGGCCCCCTTTTTCAAAGGGGGACTCGCTCTTCGCAAACTTTTTCACATCACTCCATTACTCCATACCAATCTACGAATTAACTAATTGACTAATTGACCGTATACCGCATCACTGCATCACAAAAAAAACTAAAAGTCCCTGAAATCCTTCTTCCGGGTAAGTTTTAAATCCTGAAGCATCGGCGATTTTACATTGATCTGGAAATTCCAGCTTTTCTGTGTACCGGTTGGAATCCAGTTGAAACGCATTTCCCAGCAATGCAAATCGCGGTAGAAATTAAAAGAAGTGTAAGTGAATTTATTGTCAACGAAGTCGTAACCCGAACGGAACCCAATTTTCCATTTTGGCGTGAGGTTAAAATCACCATTGAAGTTAAGGGATTGGATGGTTTGTGTTTCAAATTTATCGTTTTGAACGCTGAACTGGCTGGTAAGCCTTAAGCTATAATCCATGCTGAAGTTCCAGGGTTGGTTCCAATCAATAAACTCATCAGGATACATTATAATTTCAGCCAATTCTTCTTCTGCACCCGCTTCGTCAATAGATGTTTCCGGCCGGGTGCTGGTTTGGGTCTTGCCTCCAAAAGTGCTGGAATTGATACTATAGCGCATGCTAAAATTCCAGGAAGTATTTTCGCGCCTGAGTATCCTGCGGTCAACATCCCACACAAATTTATTGATCATACGCCCCAGGCTGTCAATTGCGTAAGGGCTCCATCGTCCGGTATATTGTATCTGCAGGTTTTTGAATAGTGTTGTACGACCCGAAACATTCAGGCTCGACCAACGGAGTGAATCCCGCGCAAGATCGTACGAACCGTTAATGGATAAACTTTCAATCAGTTTCACTTTTCGCATTCCGGTTATAGTATCTTTTTTTGATCGCACCTTAATCTCAAGATTATTCGAGAGTGAAAAATTCAAACTTCCTGATTTGCCATCGGGCGGAGTGCCATAAATTGAGTTTTGATAATAAGAATAACGTTGTGTTCTGCCGGTTGTATCAATTTGTACTTCATCCCAATAATCCCAGTATTCAGAGCCAAAATCAGGACGAATGCTAAAACCAATGGAGGGGTTCACCACATGCCTGACTGCCCTTAAGTAACCCTTTTTGAATTGCATCATACCATAAATTGTGGTATTGATGGATGTCTGGTACGAAAAATCCCTCACGCCATAAAACCCGCTAAGTGTATCATTCTTCACGACGCCTGGCTTGAGAATGCCTTCATCGTCCAGTTCGTCATCAACCCATCTCCGCTCAATGCGTTGCGAATACCAGCGCTCGGTGAAGTTCAATGAATTGCTGAGATTGAAATGTTTTAACACTTTCAGGTTGGAAGTAACTGGAATAGTATGTTTCACCCCATTTCGGAAATCATCCAGAGTTTCGGGCCGGAAGAACAGCGAATCAAGTGTTGTAACCTGGTTGCGCGCATTCATGGTGTAGTTCATATTGATATCTTCGTACCATCTCAAAGCACCGACACGGGTTTTTCGCCTGAAAGGATAAAAACGTGTGGCATTGAACGACACTTCCGGGAGTGTCATGGTTACGGAGTTGTTGAGTGTATTCTGGCTGTGCGTGGCACTAAGGTTTAAAAAGTATTTTCCGGCAAAGGACCGCTGGTAAGATATGCTGGATGTAAAAGTATTGGAAAGGAAGTTTTGGGTTGAAACCGGGTTAGAGCGATTGAATTTACTTGACTGAACATTTACATTTGCCGAAAACTTCTGGGTTGGATGTGACTTTGGGTCCTGGCTATGATTCCAGCGAATAGCAAAATCTTTTCTTTTTTCGAAAGATGGTGTGCCTTCATCACCAGTAATATTAATTGCATAATTCAGGTTCAAACGGCCATTGTACTTGTATCGCTTGCGGTAATTCAGGTCGGGTTTTAAGGCCCAACTGCCACGTGAATAGATGTCGCCAAGAATATATAATTCCAGGTAATCGCTTATTCCCCAGTAATAGCCGCCGTTTTCAAGGTAAAACCCCCTTGTGTTAGCATCGCCGTATGACGGCATTTTGATGCCCGATGTTTGTCCTTTTTTATTTGGAAAATAGCCAAAAGGAATGGCCAGCGGCAGGGGCACACCTTCAACAACAAAAAATACCGGGCCGGTAATGATTTTTTTGCCTGGGATAACTTTTGCCTTTTGAAACTGAAATTCAAAGTGGGGGCAATCGAGGTTGCAGGTTGTGTAGCTTCCCACCCCAACATTGGTAGTTTCGTCCTCCATCTTTTTTACGGCTTGTCCGTGCAGAAACCCATCTCCTTCCTGAGTAATTACCTGTCGGATATAACCGCGCTTGGTGTCAAAATTATAACTCATTGTATTGGCAACAAAGCTTTGCTCCCCTTGTGTGAACACCGGGGTGCCGTGCATTTTTCCGGTTGAATCGGGAAGTCCGCTCGCATACAAAGTGTTGGAAGCAAAATCTATTTCAATATAATGGGCCTTGAGATTGATATCGCCGTATTGGATTTCGGCATTAACAAAAAGAAAAGATTTATTGCGGGCAAGATCAAAATATAATGAGTCGGAGGAATGATAAACAACTTTGTTTTCCAGTGCAAATTTGCCTTTTGCCGTATCAGCTTCAGGCGTTTGCCTCAATGGTGCATCATAGAGGTCGAAACTTAAAGTATCGGCGTTTTGGGTAATTGTATCACTTACAATTACCGGTTCCTGTGAGAAGATTATTCCTGGTGATGAAAGAGCAAATGCAATAATAATTTGAACCGCAGTCAGGTAGCGCTGCTGCCAACAGGTTCTGAACGACATGATTAAATGACGGATTGTTATCACTTTTTACAACAAGACTAATGACCAGAAACAAACAGGCATCATCACATTAAGGAAATATCAAAATCAAGCGGATCACAATGTGCAGAACGAAAAACAAAACCATTTAAGCGAAAACATGTAAGTTTGTACCTCAATCAGTACAACACAATCCAATATTTTGACGTTTCAAAGCTAAATAAAAACAACTACTTTGGTGAAACGAATAGTTTTATTTTTTGGTATTGCCTTGCTCATGTTTCATTCATTTGAAATATCTGCACAGCGCCACCACCATTCTATCCGAAAGGTTGTTATTGACCCCGGTCACGGTGGAAAAGACCCTGGCGCCGTTGGAAAGAAAGCAAGAGAAAAGGATATTGTTCTCTCAATAGCCCTTAAAACAGGAAGATACATCAGCGAAAACCTTACAGACGTTGAAGTGATCTATACCCGCAATACCGATGAGTTTATTGAATTGTTTCGCAGGGCACAAATTGCCAATGAAAGCAATGCAGATCTTTTCATTTCAATCCATTGCAATTCGGTACGCTCGCCAACGCCTTACGGTGCCGAAACTTTTGTGATGGGTTTGCATAAAAGCCAGGATAACCTGGAAGTGGCTAAAAAGGAGAACGCCGCTATTTTACTAGAAGAGGATTATGAGGTTACCTATGGTGGTTTTGATCCCAACTCTGCTGAGGCACATATTGTTTTTTCGCTTTACCAGAATGCCTATCTGGATCAGAGCCTTGAATTTTCGCGACTTGTACAAAATCAGTTTCGCGAACGTGTGAACCTTAACGACCGTGGAGTGAAACAGGCCGGCTTCCTGGTTTTATACAAAATTGCCATGCCTGGTGTGCTTATTGAAACCGGCTTCCTGAGCAACGCGAAAGAAGAAGCTTTCCTCATGTCAGAACAAGGACAATCTTATATCGCTTCTGCCATTTACAGGGCGTTTCGCGAATACAAGGAAGGAGTTGAAAAGGCTGGTTATGTGGAGCAGCTTGCCAGGGTAAATACTCCCGAAAGTACGGTGGATCAAACAGTACAAAGCACCGAAGGAAAGGTTTCATTCAGGGTGCAGTTTGCTGCATCAGCCGAGCTTATTCCATTGAACTCTCCTGTTTTCAAGTCGTTAAGCCTTGTAAAGATGTATGCACATCAGGGTCTCAATAAATATACATCGGGCGATGAGCCTACCCTTGAGGCAGCGGTTAAACACAGAGAAACTTTGGTTAAAAAAGGGTACAAAGATGCTTTTGTAGTTGCCTTTCTTAACGAAGAAAGAATTGCGATTGACAAGGCAGTTGAGATAACCCAGCAAAGAAGTTCATTAAAATGACATGTTCCTAAAAGCACGGGTTTTATTACCTTTGCTAAACTCAATCAAAAAAGTTTATGAAAATCAGACGTGAAATTAAAATAGGTGCGTTATTTATTCTGGCACTGGCAGCTTTTATCTGGGGCTTTAATTATTTGAAAGGAACTAACCTTTTCTACAACAGGCTCATACTTTATGCTGTATATGACGATATTGGGGGCTTAACCAGTGCGAACCCCATTTACCTGAAAGGAATGAAAATCGGGCAGGTGCATCAGCTTAATTTCGAGGGTGAAGGATCAACAAGGATTATAGCGAAACTGATGATTGACGAGGATGTACCCATTCCAATCAACTCCGTTGCACGCATCCATAGTTCAGATATTATGGGTTCTAAAGCTATTGATTTGAAGCTTGGCGATTCACCTGTTCTTGCGCAATCAAATGACACCATACTATCGGACGTGCAAGCCTCGTTGCAGGAAGAAGTTAACAAACAGGTTCAGCCCATTAAACATAAAGCCGAAGAACTGCTCTCATCACTCGATACTCTGGTTACTGCACTTCAGGCAGTTTTTGATGATAGAGCCCGTTCAAATCTCGGTCAGAGTTTTGAAAGCATCAGGCTCACTATCCGCAGCCTTGAACATACAAGCTACACCTTTGATACCCTCATCCAGTCAGAAAAAAGAAGACTAGCAATTATACTTGAAAATATTGAATCTATTTCCACTAACCTGAGAAACAGCAATGAAGAAATAGCCAATACCATTCGTAATATCAGCTCAATTTCCGATTCGCTGGCAGCCACAAATATAAAACAAACCTTTGCCCATATTGAGAACTCTCTGAACCGGCTGGGTTCGGTAATGGACAAGGTTGAAAGCGGTGAAGGCACGCTCGGTCTGCTTATCAATGATCCAGGTCTTTACAACGAACTTGAAGTTGCCTCAATGGAGTTGAACCAATTGCTGGAAGATATGAAACTAAACCCGGGAAGGTACGTGCATTTCTCAGTTTTCGGCAGCAAGGTTGACAAACGGCCTTACACGCCACCGGCAGAATAATACTAGCGGTTAAAAATATCAGTCCACACTTTGGGCCTTTTATCGTCCCTCCAGTTGAAATCCGGTAACTGGCGCTCCGAAGCCGGAAGATCCTTATCAGGAAAAGTTGTCCCATCGGGTTTTTCAAAATAATAGATCCGGCTAATCTTACTGTCTTCAAGTTTGATCCGCATCCGACTGGCTACAGCCTTGTTGATCCCAATCAGGTAACCGTCTTCTTCCTTTACGTAATAAAGAGTTTCAGCATTGCCAACAACAACAATATTATCAAGACTGCCATCAACGAAATAACCGGTCATATTGCGTCCTTTTACCTGATTAAATTGCAGGCTGTCGTCGTTGTTGATTAAAAAAGCAGAATTATAAAGCTCAAGCGTTTCGATCGCTTCTCCATTGGTATTTACATGAATTGAATCAGCGCTTAGCTGACTTTCGCCGGTCCAGAGCACCGGATCGCGGTACATCACAATCAGTGAATCACTCATTTTATAAACCAATGAATCGCACGATCCCTGTAAGTCGTCCCTGAAAAATTTAACCTTATAATACGCCATCACCCGCTCGATATCCTGATCCTGGTTAAAAGTGGTCCGGATAGTATCGGCATGCATATACAATGAATCGCCGTTTTCAATAAAGATTGCTACCGGAATATCGGTGATGTAAGTATAACCCAGGTGCTTATAGTATTCTGAATAATTGCCTTTAAGTATTACATTCTGAACCGTATCAACAATAACCACATTTTCAAATGCCTTGGCCGATTCATCGGCGCGATTGTAATACAGACTATCGCCCCGGATATTGTGTTCGCCACTGATAATGTAAGCGTGTTTGTTAAACTGGGCTTTGTCGTTTTTTGTATCATACCATCCATTTTCGCAATAAATAAAGGAATCGTCAGCATCAATGGTCGTAGGCCCGAAAAAGCTTGAAACCTGAGTTTCGGTGTGATACACCAATGTGTCGGATCGCATTACGTATTCCGGGTTTACGAGTACAACATTCTTACGGAAATGCGCACGCTTTTCTTCAGTCATATAATAACCGCTCCTGCTGGTGAGATCATTTTCATCATCTGTAATTTTTCCTTCGCGTTCGTAGTAGGCTATACCGGTGTTGCGGTTATAGTTAAGTTGTTCAGTGGTGAGAACCGTGTTGTCATCCACAAGTTTTACATCATAGAAAACCTCGGCCAGGCGGGTGTTTCCATTGTATCTGAGATATTTTCCATACAAAAACAATGTATCACCCGAGTTGATCTTCACATTGCTGAACGCTTCAAAGCTGTTGCTGGCTTCCTGCATGTAAGCGCTATCACAATACATGAGTACTTCGTCATGCTCGAGGATCACATTGCCAAGCAAACGCCTGATATCCTTGCCAAACCGCCTCTCAAACCGAAGTTCATCCGCCTGTATGATCTTCACACGTGTGGGCTGCTGCTTTTCCTGCATTGCTGCCGGGTTGGAAGCAAGCATAAGAAGAAAGGAAACCAATATTGCGCTGGATAACAAGAGTTGTTTCATGGATCGCAAAAATACTGAAAGTAACTATAAGTTGGTAATGCGGACTAAAGCCTCCAGCTTGTGTCATTCTGAGCGCAGCGAAGAATCTAATTTCTAAAAAGATCCTTCACTTCGTTCAGGATGACAAGATTCGACCTTTTGACACATCCACATTAAATAACAATAAAATTATACCTGGGTGCCTGCCAAGGCATTCCCACCGGATAACGAATAATTACAAGGTTTAATCTTTCGGGTTAAAATGATTTCACTAATTTTGAAGCCTTGTTCCAAATTCTTATCTTCACTTTATGTCCGGAGCCTTCGATCCCAACTCAAACTACAAGCAAACTCAACAAGCTATTGGCTATGTTACACGCCGAAAAGCCACCCAGACTGATTACGACCGGATTGGCTTCATGTCAGGACTGGAAGTGCATCAGCAACTGAAAACCGGCAAGAAATTGTTTTGCCGTTGTCCGGCCGGTATTTTCCAGGCACCCGACGATTTTGATGCCGAAATCATCAGGCACATGAGGCCGACACTCAGCGAACTTGGCGAATACGATGGCACGGCGCTCATGGAGTTCAAAACGAGAAAAACAATTATTTACCGGCTCAAAAGCCCCACGGCATGCACCTATGAAATTGACGATACTCCACCTTTTCTTGTAAACCAGGAAGCGCTGGAACAAGCAATTGAAATTTCATTGCTTTGCCGGCTCAACATCGTTGGCGAGGTTCACATTACGCGCAAACAGTATCTTGATGGCAGCATCCCTACCGGTTTTCAGCGTACAGCTATTATTGGCGTAGAAGGTGAAATTCCCCTCAAGAATAAAAAAGTGCGGCTCATCCAACTCAGCCTTGAGGAAGATAGCTGCCGCGAGGTTTCTGACATCGGCCATGTGCGTGTTTTCCGAACCGACCGCCTTGGAATGCCTTTGATCGAAACTGTCACATATCCTGATATGGTTAACCCCGACGAGGTGATGGAAGCCTGCAATTACATCCGCTTCCTGAACCGCAGTACTGGCAAGGTTCGTACAGGAATGGGTGCCGGCCGGCAAGATGTAAACGTAAGTTGCCGTGGCGGAACAAGGGTCGAGATTAAAGGCGTTGCGCATACCAAATGGATTCCGGAACTCACACATAACGAGGCGTTCAGGCAATATGCACTGTTAAATATCAGGTCACTGCTGTTGGAAAAGTTTCCCGATTGGAAGCAATGGAAAATGAAGGCTGAGAAACTCAGCCGGAAAAGTGTTGAGTTTAATTACGAACCACTTGGCAGTGCGCAGCGTTGCAAAACCCCTGTTTATGCCATCAACCTGCCGGGTTTCAAAGGCATGCTATCGCATTTCACGCAACCCGGTAAAATTTTCGCCGACGAACTAAGCGAACGCCTTAAAGTGATTGCCTGCATTGAACATCCCAATCTTGTTCATTCCGAAATGCTTTGGACGGTTATTGAACCGGAAGCATTTGAAATAATACGGAAAACCTTGAACGCAACCGATGATGATGCTCAACTCATTATCTGGGGCCCTGCTGATGATATACCAACGGCGCTTGAAACCATCGAAGAGCGTTGTATGATGGCTTTTCAGGGTGTGCCAAACGAAACCCGAAAATCATTTGAGGACGGCACCACTATTTTTGAACGCGTGCTTCCGGGCGCCGACCGCATGTACCCGGATACTGATTCCCCGCCAATACCTTTGAAGGACAGCTATATTGATGAACTCAAAAAACGCTTGCCTGAAGATGTAATTGACAGATACCACAAGCTCAAAGCATGGAATGTGCCTGAAGACACCTACACTTATATTTTCAAGAAAGATCTTTTCCCGCTGATTGAAAGAATAATCAATGAACTTAATGTACCACCTGCTTTTTGCGGAACCTTTTTCGGGCATACCTTAAAATTTGTTGAAGGCCACTATAAACCTTCTTCGTCATTCAACTATAAGATAATCTTTGGGCTGTTCAGGTATTTGAAAGAAAACGGCATAGCACTGGATCTGGCAAAAAAGATGATGCCTGTGATCTACCAATATCCCAAAATGGAATTTGAATCGGTTCTGACCACAATACATTACAAACCAACTGATAAAAACAACATCATCGACCGTATTCCGTTTCTGAGAAACAAGTTCAAACAATTGCACGCAGCATCCGGTCTTGCAGATATGCATAACTGGATGATGGGGCAACTGAGACCCGTTGCAAGCGGAAACATTTCCCTCACGGAATTATCAAAGCATTTACACATTGACTAACATAAACATCCTTATACAATGAAAAACCTACTGATCCTCCTGTTCCTGATTCCAGCCTTTGGTTTTCAGGCAAAAGCACAGATCACGCCACCATGGAACACTAGTCTTGATTCAATCATTATTGAGTATACTGACATGGTAAATGCCGATAGTATTCAATCCTATATGCAGTCGCTTGAAGATATGGGAACCCGCTTCTGCCTTGCTGAAAACCGGCGTGAAGTTTCAGTTTGGATCAGGGATAAATTTATTCAGCTAGGCTATCCCGACAGTCAACTGGATTCTTTCCCGCTGAACAGAACCTATAATGGTGTTTACTACCAAACCTGGCAGTATAATGTAGTGAGCACCTTGCCTGGTTATGCCCGTCCTGACGAGGTTTACATTATTGGCGGCCACCATGATGCAATTGTTCCTTCATCAAGCAATCCGTTTTTAATAGCGCCCGGCGCCGATGACAATGCAAGCGGAGTTGCCGCTGCGCTTGAAGTTGCACGCATTATGAACCAATATGGCTATCAACCGGAATCAACAATCAAGTTTGTAACATTTGCTGCTGAAGAACTCGGCTTGCATGGTGGCTGGCACTTTGCCGACAATGCCGCCGCTCAAAACATGAACATCAAGATGATGCTCAACAACGACATGATAAGTTATTGCACCTTGCCCCAGGACCAGTGGACCATTCGTTTGGTTAAATATCCCAACTCTCTGTGGGTCACCAATCTTGCTCAATACATTGCTACAAATTTCACGATACTCAACACCTTTGAAACCACGCAGTATATGCAACAGTCGGATAGCTGGCCGTTTTACTCCAACGGTTTTAACACCATATTTTTTATTGAGGATGAGTTTACACCTTTTTATCATACAGTAAATGATTTGGTGTCGTCAACCAACAAAGACTTTGCTGCCGAAGTTGTTAAAATTTCATTGGGCATGCTGATTTATGAAAACGGGCCCGGTTTAAACACTGGTATTGTTGGCCCGGAGTTAAAAAAACTGGCTTCACTGCATCCTAATTTTCCGAACCCTTTTACGGGCAAAACCACGATTAAATATTCCCTTCCCGAAGCGGAATGGGTCAACATTAAAGTGTTTGATGGTTCAAACAGGATGATAACGGTATTGCACGAAGGTTGGCAGGAAGCCGGATCACACTGGGTTACATTTAATGCCATAACATTACCGGCAGGCATTTATTTCTGCCAGATGAAGACTGAAACAGCCACTGCAACCATTAAACTGGTAGTAAGTAATTAAGGAATGACGGCTTTCTTGAATTTGATTTCTCCTTTGTAGTTTTTAAGCCTCGAACCTATTATTCACGCTGAACATACATACTAAACAGATTCTACATTAACCACTTTTTAACACCATGCATTGGCGATGAGCGAAGATTTTTTCCAGGGCTATAAAGGCGCCGCACTCGAAACATTGAAGAAGTATCATGCCCGCGTATGGGGGCAAGTGCAAATAAATACTACCCGTGGCGCTTTCAAAGGAACTATCCTTCCGCGCGCTGAAAATGATGATTCCAGGCATATTGTGCTAAAAATTCCAACAGGCTATAATATTGGTATCAATGTAGATAACGTCATTGAAATGACGGAAACAGGCTACAAAAAAGCGGTTTATAAAATCCCTGAAAAGGAATTTCCCTATACGCCCAACCTTCCAAAAGTTAAGCTGTTTGGCACCGGCGGAACCATCGCTTCACGGCTCGATTATCGTACCGGCGCTGTGATACCGGCATTTTCTCCTGGCGAACTTTATGGTGCGGTACCCGAATTGGCTTCTATCTGCAACCTTACCACTGAAAAGATTTTTTCGGTTTTTAGCGAAAATATGGGACCGGATCAGTATAAAAAACTTGCCATCGCCATCGGGAAAGAAATTGAAACCGGTGTTGATGGGATCGTAATCGGGCACGGAACCGATACACTCCACCATACGGCAGCAGCGCTCACTTTTATGATTAAAAATCCGCCCGTGCCGATTGTGCTGGTGGGTTCGCAACGCTCATCTGACCGCCCCAGCTCTGATGCCGCCCTTAACCTCATGCATGCTACAACCGCCGCTGGTCATGGCGATATTGCTGAAGTTATGGTTTGCATGTTCGGACCCACAAGTGATGAGTATGGATTCTTGCATCGTGGCACACGGGTCAGGAAAATGCATTCATCATACCGCTCCACTTTCAGGACGCTGGGCGATATACCGCTGGCCACAGTTACACGCCAGGGTGTAAAACCCCAGAAAGAAAATTACAATCTCAGGCGCAAGGATCGTAAAGTTGAAATATTGCCCTATTTCGAGGAGAAGGTGACCATTGTTTATTATTATCCCAATATGCAACCCGATGTGATTGACGGGCTGGTGGACAGGGGTTATAAAGGAATTATTATTGCCGGAACCGGGTTGGGTCACGTTAACAAGCCTTTGTACCCTGCCATTGAAAGGGCAACAAAAAAGGGCGTGGCCATTTATATGACTGTGCAAACACTTTGGGGTTATGTTCACATGTTTGTGTATGAAACCGGTCGCGACATGATGGCCAAAGGCGTTGTGCCGGCTGAGAATATGCTCCCTGAGGTAGCCTACATCAAACTTGGATGGGCTTTGGGTCAAACCAGCGATCTTGACGAAGTAAAGAAAATCATGCTCACACCCATCAACGATGATATCACTGAGCGTGAACCGTATAACGGTTACCTCGTTTACCAGGGTGGAGTTCCTGAAGTTGAAGAATTTATCCGCAAGGTTCATAAATAGAGAATTCTTCCTACTTTTGTACTGAACGAATTGATAGTCAAAAATATCTGTTGAATGCACCGAGTTCTGATAGTTGATGATGATCCTACATTCTGCATGATGCTGAAAACCTTTTTGTCTCAGAATGATTTTGAGGTGAAAGAGGTTTTTAGCGCCGGTAATGGCTCCAAAGCTTTCCGCGAGACTGATTTTGATATTGTGCTTACCGATTATCGCCTGCCCGATAAAGACGGCATTGAATTGCTGAAGGAGTTCAAAGCGCTGAAGCCCCAGGTGCCTGTAATTCTTATGACCCGTTATGCTGATATCCGTACAGCTGTGAGCGCAATAAAACTGGGCGCTTTTGAATATGTTGCCAAGCCTGTGAACCCCGATGAAATTTTACTTGCCATCCGTACCGCCTTAAAAAAGAAAGCCGGATTGGATGAAAAGCAGGGAGGTGTGAGCCGGAGTTTCTATATAAAACAATCGGATTTCCAATTCGTTGAGGGCGTAAATTACCGTTCCCAGCGTATCATGCAATATGCGAACCTTGTGGCACCAACTGATATGTCGGTGATCATTCATGGCGAAAGCGGAACAGGGAAAGAATACATTGCACGTACCATTCATATTAAAAGCAAGCGTCATAATAAACCCTTTGTGGCAGTTGATTGCGGGGCGCTCTCAAAGGAACTTGCAGCCAGTGAGTTGTTCGGGCATATGAAAGGATCTTTTACCGATGCGCAGAACGACAAAGAAGGCCAGTTTCAGATTGCCAATGGTGGAACCTTGTTTCTTGATGAGATCGGAAACCTTTCCTATGAGATACAACTTAAATTGCTGCGTGCAACCCAGGAAAAGAAAATCCGCCGTATTGGTGGCACCCGCGATATTGATGTGGATGTACGCATCATTGTTGCTTCCAACGAGGACCTCGATAAAGCCGTCAAAAAAGGAACTTTCCGCGAAGACCTGTATCATCGCCTGAACGAATTTAAGATTGATGTGCCTTCGTTAAAGGATCGCCCGGAAGATATCGGAATTTTTGCCAATCATTTTCTTAAACTAGCCAATCAGGAACTTGAGAAAAACATCAGCACAATTGATCCTGCTGTGATTGAAAAGTTCATGCAATATTCCTGGCCAGGCAATATCCGTGAAATGAGGAATGTTATCAAACGCGCCGTATTACTGGCATCATACGAAAAAATTACACTTGACCTGCTACCTTCGGAGATGATGCATGAGCAAATGATTACCAATGCAGCAACCTATTCAACTACCGATCTGAAAGTGATTTCAGAAACCAACGAGAGAAATATTATCCTTCAGGCGCTTGAAAAAGCCTTTTTCAACAAAACAAAGGCAGCTAGGATGCTCAATATTGATAGGAAAACGCTCTATAATAAGATGCGCCTGTATGGAATTGAGGGTTAGTTTGCCTGTTCTTCAAGTTCCGTTGCCTTTTTCTTTATGAATGGGAAAATCCCTTCACTCTTTTGCTGAACCACGGTAACAAGTTCTTTGATTTCTTCGTGGTCGGGCGTAGAATTAATTTTTTCGAGCCTCGATAATTCCTCGCTTACATGCTTCACACCCAAATGTCCGTAGGAAGTGAGCATTTTATGCGCAAGTGCTGAAATTGTGCCATAATCGTTGCTGGCAAGGGAAAGTTCCAGGGTTTCGAGATTGCGCTTGTTTTCGTCAATAAATGAGTGCAGGATCACAGCCATTGCCTTTTTATTGCCTCCCGAGAAACGTTTCACATCATTAAGGTCAAAATCACCGTCGCTCAGGTCGGGTTCATCAGCGCCATTATCTGGCTGTGGGGAAACGATACTCTCTAATCCAAGCTGTCCGGCAAGTTTCAGGAACAGGTCGGCTTCCCGGTAAGGTTTCAATACATAATCGTCCATTCCGGATTTCATATAATGATCCAGTTCGTCTTTCATGATATTGGCTGTTATGGCTACAATCGGAACCGATGCCTTATTAATGTCAACCATTGCCCTGATTTTCTGCGTCAGCTCAATGCCGCTCATGTCGGGCATATGAATATCAGTGAGGATGAGATCGTATTCATTTTTATTAATCAATGTTAGCGCTGCATTGCCGCTGAGTGCAACATCAACTTTAATGCCCCAGCGTTCGAGGATCATACTGGTGAGTTTGATGTTGAAAGCATCATCATCAACTACAAGGATATACTTGTTCTTAAGCAAAGCCGGTTCAAAACGGTTGGCATCTGCGGTCAGAACTA
Organism: Bacteroidales bacterium; assembly: GCA_014860575.1. Classification (NCBI taxonomy): domain Bacteria; kingdom Pseudomonadati; phylum Bacteroidota; class Bacteroidia; order Bacteroidales; species Bacteroidales bacterium. Next base: position 116,162 of record JACZJK010000043.1, on the reverse strand, counting down.
CCTCGCCTTCGACAGCCTGCGTATAAGACAATTCAAAATGAAAAACGGATCCTTTTCCGGCTTCAGAAGCTACGCCGATGATACCGTCCTGCATTTCTATTAACCGCTTGCTTATTGTAAGACCCAGGCCTGTGCCACCAAATTTGCGGCTCAAAGATGAGTCGGCTTGTGTGAACCCTTCAAAAATAGCTTCAAGTTTTTCAGGTTGAATCCCGATGCCGGTATCGTGCACTTCGAACCTGAGCCTGACATGCTTATCAGATGCCAGCGGGTTGGTGATTTTGCGACAGAGAACAAATACTTTTCCCCTATCGGTAAACTTGATTGCGTTTCCTACCAGGTTAAAAAGCACTTGCTTTAATCGAAATGGATCGCCAATTAAGATATTTTCGCCATCAAACTCAATATGATAACCAAACCGGATTCCTTTATCGCGCGATCTGACCCTGAATGTTTTATACGTTTCTTCCATTACATCCTTAACGGTGAAGGGGACTTTTTCGAGCTTGAGTTTTCCTTGTTCTATTTTGCTGAAGTCGAGGATATCGTTTACCAGCGATAGTAAATGCTCCGATGAAAGCTTCACGGCATCAAGTTGTTCTGTTTGGTCACGGTTCAAATGTGTTCGGCTCAATTGCTCTGAGAAACCTACGATGGAATTTAGCGGCGTCCTGATTTCATGGCTCATGGTGGCAAGGAATTCCTCTTTTACCCGTGCAAGCTGTTCGGCTTTTTGTTTGGCAACAATCAATTGGTTTCGCAGGAAATTACTCCTTGATATGGCTCGTAAAATTAGGAAAAGAAAAATCAGGATGATAAACAAGCTACTAAGCATGACCGCACTGATAATCAGCACCGACTGGCCGGCAACCTCACGGGCTTCGTCGGTCTGGTGGTTCACAAGCAACACTTCATCGCGTTCGAGATTTGAAATTATATCCATGATCTGACTGATGATCAGTGAGTTGTTTTTAAGCAATTCCAACTCTTTATCAAAAAGCTGTTGCTGTACCTGGGCTTCTTCTTCCCTGATATCAGTAAGTATTTTCTGAAGGCGGTAATAAAGTAATGTATCAGTTTGCACCAACATATTGGTATCGCGTACGATGACAGTTTCCTGCAGTACCTGATCATTATTTTCAGCAGTTTCTGACTTCTTTTCTTCTTTACTCGAAAAAAGGTCAGCGATTTTTGAGAAGAAGCCTTTCGACTGCTCTTCTTTGGTTACCGGAACCGGAGGGGGGCTCAAACGCAGTGTGTCAATAAGAGAAGTGGTAGTTGAAGTGCGTGTATAAACCCGTGTACGCGTAGTATCATAAGGGGATGTGCGCAATTCCTCCAATGCACGCCAGGCATAATCAACGGTATCGGCAGCGCGCTTGAACTTCATAAATTCATCAATATTTCTTAGCCTGGTATTGAGCAGCACAGAGATTTGCCTCACTTTCCGGTGTTGGTCTTCATGGTCGGCTGTGATCGTCTTCAGTGTATCAATGTTCAGGTTGGCCCTAAAGATATACGTGAGATAGGCTTCAAAGTAATCTTCATCTTTCAGCAGGGCATAAATCCGCATATTGTTTTCTGCTTCAGTGAGATCTCTAAGTACCTCGCGAAGTTTGGTAAGTTTTTGATCGGGCTGGGAGAGTTCAATTACGCTGCTCAGAAGCTTGGAAGTGCTTATGTAAGTGAAATAGCCGGCAGCCACCACGGCTATGATAGCAAAAGTGAAGCCAAGGATCACATTGGTCCTGATTCCGTAGGTTTTGGGTTTAGGTTTCTTTTCAGCCATTTTCCTTCAGGCTAAGCTTTTAATTTTGAGGCTAAAGATACATAAAAACGTTTGATAGCTGGGAATTGATATAGAGATCATGAAAAATGCAAGACAGATGTCGTTGAGTGTAATTGTTAAATGTGGCGAGGGACGAGGGGCGGATTGGAGAGATGGAGTAATGGAGTAGTGGATGGTTGATTGGTTAATTTGTAGATTGGTTAAGACGTTAAGACGTTATGAGGCGAACACCATAGTCGAATCTTAAACCTTGAACCCGGAACCTTGAACCTTGAACTTTGAACCCGGAACGCCAAACGTCAAACTTCGAACTCGGAACCTTGAGCCCGGAAGGCTGAGCGTTCCGTGGCGGATGCTAGCGCTAAATATCAATATCAAGTACTACTGGGCAGTGATCGGAATGCACGGCCTGTGGAAGGATTCGTGCCCCGGTAAGGTTTTCGCGCAGGTTTTCGCTCACCATGTTGTAATCTATTCTCCAGCCCAGGTTTCTTGCGCGTGCTGCTGTCCTGAAGCTCCACCAGGTATACTGGTGTGGTTCCTGGTTAAAAACCCTGAAAGTATCAACAAAGCCGCTATCGAGGAATTTACTCATCCATTCGCGCTCTTCGGGTAAAAAGCCTGAACTGGTGGCATTGCGAATAGGATCGTGAATGTCAATGGGTTTGTGGCAAATATTAAAGTCGCCTGAAATAATCAGTTTTGGCCGGGATTTTTGCAATTCAATAATATAATTATGGAACTCATTGAGCCATATCATTTTGAACGCCTGGCGCACATCGCCGCTGGAGCCGGACGGATGATAAACACTTACAATGCTTACATCGCCAAAATCTGCTCTTAAAAAACGGCCTTCGAAATCATATGCCGACATATTCATACCGGTAACAACCGCGTCGGGTGTTTTCTTTGTGAGCATTCCCACCCCGCTGTATCCTCTTTTCTGAGCCGAGAACCAATACGATTGATAGCCGAGCGCCTCAAAATCCAAAACCGGGATTTGATCCGGCTGCGCCTTGGTTTCCTGGAAGCAGACCACATCAGGATTGGCGGCCTGCAGCCATTCCAATAAACCTTTTGAAAGCGCCGAGCGGATTCCGTTAACGTTGTAGGTGATGATTTTCATGCGAGGTGAATTGGTTTTATTATAAAGGTTCAAAGAAAGGAAAAGTTTGGGAGAACTAAAAATTGCGCAAAATGCGTTACGCATTTTGCGTAATTTTTATAAAACACTGATTAACCGCGCTCCAAAATTTGCCACCCCATCCAAATTTGTAAATTTGCCCGATGAAAAAGCACAAGCGTAAAACATATATTCTTACATGGCGTCGCGATCGCTTCAGCGAGCGCCAATGGTTGATCGTTCTCAGTTTTGTGATCGGAATTCTTAGCGGTGCCGCGGCTGTGATCCTGAAAAACACCGTACACTATACCCACGAATTTGTTACCACCCAGTTTGACGTTAGCCGTGTGAACCTCCTTTACCTCGCAACCCCGATGCTTGGCATCATTCTTACGGTCTTGTATGTCAAGTTCTTTGTTAAAGATAATATAGGTCATGGGGTCAGCAAGATATTATATGCTATCTCAAGAGGTCGTGGAAAGTTAAAACCACATAATACCTATTCATCCATGATTGCCAGTACACTTACTGTTGGTTTTGGCGGATCCGTGGGTCTTGAAGCGCCTATTGTTCTTACAGGTTCGGCTATAGGTTCCAATATCGGAAGCTTTTTCAGGATGAGCCAGCGGAGCATTATCCTACTGATTGGTTGTGGCGCTGCCGGTGCCGTTGCCGGCATTTTTAAAGCCCCCATTGCAGGTGTTTTGTTCGCACTCGAAATTCTGATGCTGGATCTGACCATGACAGCCCTCATTCCTTTGTTAATTGCTGCTGTTACTGCTGCTGTTCTCGATTATTTCTTTATGGGAGAGAATGTCCTCTTTTCTTTCGGCGAGGTTCAACCATTCCTGCTGAATGAAATCCCCTGGTTTATTGTACTAGGTGTTTTTACTGGACTTGTTTCGCTTTATTTCACCCGGGCAAATATTAAAATTGAGTCGTGGTTTTCAGGAATCAAAGAGGATTACAAGAAATTCCTTGTCGGCGGGGTGGCGCTGAGTGTAATGATATTTCTGTTCCCGCCACTTTTTGGCGAAGGCTATGGAGCACTAAAAACCATACTTGCCGGCAACGGTGAAGAGCTGGCCAATAACAGCCTTTTCTTTCCTTTGAAGGACAGTTTCTGGCTTTTTCTCGGCTTTCTTGGTTTAATACTGACATTTAAGGTGGCAGCAATGGCCGTTACTACCGGTAGCGGCGGGGTTGGGGGTATATTTGCCCCTTCGTTGTTTATGGGCGGAGTAAGTGGATTTTTTGTCGGACGTGCACTTAACCGGCTCACCTTTATTGATATCTCAGAAAGTAATTTTGCTTTGGCAGGCATGGCCGGTGTGATGGCTGGTGTAATGCACGCACCGCTGACTGCCATCTTCCTCATCGCTGAAATTACCGGAGGATACGGTTTGTTTATTCCACTCATAATTACTGCCACAACCTCCTATATAGTGATTATGTATTTCGAACCGCACTCCATTTACACAAAACGCCTGGCGAAAAGAGGTGAACTGGTTACCCATCATAAGGATAAATCGGCGTTGGCGATGCTGAGGATTGACAAACTGATAGAAACCAACTTCCAAACCATCAATCTGGATGCGAACCTCGGCGAGTTGGTAAAAGTGATAGAACAGTCTGAACGCAATGTTTTTCCGGTGGTGGATGAGGATAATAATTTTTATGGTGTCGTGTGGCTGAATTATGTCCGCGATATTATTTTCAAGCCTGAGAAATACGAAACTACGATGGTAAGAGATCTTTTATACATGCCTGATGTTCCGGTTGATATCAATGAAACCATGGAGGAGGTGGCCATGAAATTCCAGAACTGCGGGCATTATAACCTTCCTGTGCTGGAGAATGGCAAGTATCGGGGCTTTGTTTCACGGGCCAATGTATTTTCGTCGTACAGGCAGATTATTCATGAGTTTTCGGAAGAGTAGAGAAGAGAGGCTAAGGCTGAGGCTAAGGCTAAGGCTAAGGTGAAGGCGTAGGCAGAATGAAATGTTGCAAAAACCTGCTTTTCAAACCTGACAGCGTGCGAAGCACCTCTCAGCGTTTAATTCCGGTAGCGTAAAAAACTTATTTATAGGAAACTCCTAAAAATTATTTGCGCCTTGTTTTGTGATAAGAAAATTAAATTCTACCTTTGCACCCCTTTTTAAAGGGAAATTATGTGTTGTACTGAACTATAAAATAACAATGGACACAACAAGTTATAAAACAAAATCTGCCAATGCGGCTACTGTTCAGAAAGAATGGTTACTCGTTGATGCAGAAAATCTGGTGTTAGGTCGCTTCGCGACCAAGGTGGCGGTGATGCTCAGGGGCAAGCACAAACCATACTTCACACCTCACGTGGATTGCGGCGACAATGTAATCATTATCAATGCTGATAAAATCAGGCTTACTGGTCAGAAATGGGATGACAAACTCTACATCAGGCACACCGGTTATCCGGGCGGACAGCGGTCTTTCACTGCAAAACAGATGTTGAAATCAAAGCCTACTTCAATAGTTGAGCATGCCATAAAAGGAATGCTGCCCAAAAATCGCCTTGGCAGCGAGTTGTTCCGCAACCTTAAAGTATATACCGGTGCCGAGCATCCGCATGAAGCACAAAATCCCAGGTTAATAGATCTTAATTCAATCAAATAGCTAACATGGAAATTATCAATAGCTTAGGCAGAAGAAAAACCGCTGTTGCACGCGTATATATGAAAGATGGCAGCGGCGCAATCACAGTAAACGGAAGAGATTTTAAAGAATATTTTCCAATCTCCACACTTCAGTACGTTGTTAATCAACCATTGGAGATTACCGAGATGAGTGGCAAATTCGATATTATGGCCAATCTTGACGGTGGTGGCGTTAGCGGACAAGCAGAAGCATTACGTTTGGCAATCAGTCGTGCACTATGCGAACTCAACCCTGAATTTCGTCCCCCACTTAAGGCCAAAGGCTTGCTAAAACGCGATCCAAGGATGGTTGAACGCAAGAAACCGGGACAAAAGAAAGCCAGGAAAAAATTCCAGTTCAGTAAACGTTAATTTCAAAATAATTATCTGTTTAGTATCCAAATTGCCGGGACTCCCACTTTTACGGACTACCTGGCAATTGATTTTTAAGGAAGGTAAACCAATTTAAACAAACATTATGTCGAGAGTAAACTTCGAAGAACTTCTGGATGCCGGTGTGCATTTCGGACATTTAAAAAGAAAATGGAATCCCAACATGGCGCCCTATATTTTTATGGAGCGCAACGGAATCCACATCATTGATCTTTATAAGACCCAGGCCAAGCTTGAAGAAGCTGCCGCAGCGGTGAAACAGATTGCCAAATCGGGAAAGAAAATCCTGTTTGTAGCAACAAAAAAACAAGCAAAAGACATTGTTGCCAACCTGGCCACCAGCGTTGGAATGCCCTATGTTACCGAACGCTGGCCAGGTGGCATGCTGACCAATTTTGCAACCATCCGTAAGGCGGTTCGTAAAATGTCATCCATAGATAAATTAATGGTAAACGAAAATTTTACCAGGTTTTCAAAACGCGAACGGCTCCAGATTGCCCGTGAACGTGCAAAACTTGAAAAACAACTTGGCAGTATTGCCGATTTGAACCGCCTGCCCTCAGCGCTTTTTATTGTTGATATCCTGAAGGAACATATTGCCGTGGCTGAAGCCCGCAAACTCAATATCCCAACGATTGCGATTGTTGATACTAATTCCAACCCCAACGAGGTTGATTTTCCAATTCCAGCCAACGATGATGCAGCAAAATCAATTCAACTGATTTTGTCAAAACTCACCCAGGCCATGGAAGAAGGTTTGACAGAGCGTAAACTTGACCGCGACAAACGTGCTGAGGAAGACGATCACGAAGAGTACGAAGTTGACGATCAGGGCAGAAGAATTTACGCTGACGATGAAGAAGAAGAAAAAGTTGTTGGCACCCGCGAAAAAGGCGAAAAAGCACCAGCACGCCCCCGGGGCGAAGAAGGTGACGATCGTTCACGCCGTCCGCGTAAAGCCATAGCCAAGCCTTCACCAAGAAAAGGCCCACCGAGAAAATAATTTTTAAACAACGCATAAACGCTAAAATTTCTATAAAATGGTAAATATTACTGCGGCAGAAGTAAACAAACTGCGACAAATTACTGGTGCAGGTATTATGGACTGCAAACAAGCCCTCAAGGAATCAGAAGGAGATTTGGAAAAAGCAATCGAATATCTGCGTAAAAAAGGACAAAAAGTTGCCAACAAACGTGCCGATCGCGATGCCAACGAAGGTATTGTGCTCGCACAGGTGGCCAATGGAAATAATTTTGGAGCCATGATCATGGTTAATTGCGAAACTGATTTCGTTGGCAAAAACCAGGATTTCACTGATTTCGCCAAATCAATTCTGGAGTTGGCTATAAAAGAAAAGCCCAATACAATAGATGAGCTGAATGCCCTGACTTTGAATGGTGTAACCGTTGCCGACAGAATCATGGAAATGACTGGCAAGACCGGTGAGAAAATTGGTCTGAACCATTATGAGGTTATTTCAGCACCCATCGTGTTTACATATAACCACCACGGAAACCGTCTTTCAAGCATGGCTGGCTTTAGCAAGGCTGATGTCAAGGAAATAGAATCGTTCGGACATGACATTGTTATGCAGATTGCAGCAATGAGCCCTATTGCAATTGATAAGGATGACGTTTCTCAGGAAGTTGTTGCCAAAGAAATTGAGATTGGCAAAGACATTGCCATCCAGGAAGGCAAACCTGCTGAACTGGCTGAAAAAATTGCTATGGGAAAACTCGGCAAGTTTTTCAAAGATAATACCTTGCTCAACCAGGATTTCATCAAGGAAAGCAATATTACTGTGAAAGAATACCTTGCACGTTTTGATAAAGAGCTCAAGATTACAGCGATCAAGCGATTGATGCTTGGAGCTTAAATCCAGACTCTAAAAAAAAAATAGCCGCCATCGTTGATGAGCGGCTTTTTTTTTGGGCTTAAGACCCTAAGGGTTCTGAAAAACCCTTAGGGTCTTTTTACAGTTTAAGCAGCAACATCTACCTTTTTGAGTATCAGGTTGGCCCAGGCAATAATCACTCCGGCAGTCAAGAACATAATCAAGCTGTAAATAGCTGGCGAAATAGCGATCACATTATTATGCAAGAGTGTGCTGGCTATGGTAATCCCTAGGGTACCGTTCTGAATTCCGGACTCAATAGAAATAGTTATGCTTTGAGGTCTTTTTAGTTTCAGTAAACTTGCCGAATAATATCCAATAAAAAGCATCAATACATTTAAAGCCAATGCAATTGGACCTACATCCCTGAACGAGCTCAAGAAAATTTCTTTATTCGACACGATCGCAGCAAGGATGATTACAAAAAGAAGTATGCCCGAAACCAATTTCACAGGTTTGTCCATTTTCTTTGCGAAGTTGATGGCTTTCGCCCTGATAGCCATTCCAATAGCTACAGGCAACAACGTGATGAGCATGAGCTTGATAATCGTATCAAAAACCGGCAACGGGATATACTCGCCTTGTTGCATAAAATGCGACAGCGCAAAATTGACAATCAATGGAATTGTTATCACCGCGATCAGGCTCGAAATGGCAGTGAGCGTGATAGAAAGCGCTGTGTCACCTTTTGAGATATGACTGATAAGATTTGAAGTTGGACCGCCAGGACAGGCAGCCAGTACCATGATGCCTACTGCCAGTTCAGGGCTTTCGAGCCGGAAAACAAGTAGAAGCAAATAGCCAACAACAGGCAGTACAATGATCTGGTTGATGATACCGATCGTGGTTGCTTTCGGATAAAGCACGACCCGTTTAAAGTCAAACGGCGTAAGCGATAAACCCATGCCCAGCATAATAATTGCCAGGGATAAAGGCAGCATAATGTCAGTAAGATAGTTTGTTTCCATACTAAGGGGTGAGTTAGTTGGTAAATAATGCGGCAATAATACAACTTTGTTTTGAACCTGACCAATACGCGTTGACTGTAGTTCAGTTCAGGATATAAGTTGAAGTCTTTTCTGGTAACGTAAGCCCGGATCAGATACTTTCCTTATCAACCAGTATCATGATTGAGCGTGGAGGGATCATGGTCTTGTCGGTTTGGTCTTTCCCGAATCCTTTTGCTGTGAACCCTTCTTCGACAACAGCATCTTTGGTAGCTACGATCACCCATTCACCGACTGGGAGCTCAACTTCAACTACTTTTGGGTTCGCGTTATAGAAAACGAGGATATCTTTCCACTTGTCGCCGTTGGCATTCTCTGAAATCTGATATCCCACCAGCAGAGTTTTTTCGAACTCAAAGAAGCTGATATGCTTCTGAATCATTTCTGTGGTGGTCATGCGGAATGCGGGATGATTCTTCCGAAGTTCTATCAATGCTTTGTAGTAATCGAAAACATCCTTGTAAATGGATTTGTCATGCCAAACCAATTGATTGATTGAATCGGGCAGGTTGTATGAATTATGCTCCCCGAATTTGGTTCGCACAATTTCCTCGCCGGCATGAAGCAACGGCACTCCCTGCGAAGTGAGAACTATGGCATTCGCAAATTTTTGAATATCGAGTTTGTCTTTTTTCGTGCAGTTGATACATGTGCTGACAATCTTATCCCATAAGCAGGGATTGTCGTGGCAGGTTACGTATGTAATTGTCTGGAGCGGGCTGGGTGCGTAGGGTTCATCAGAATAATTCACCTTTGGGAAGTCAATTTGCGGATGATTGGTTGATGCCACTACGCCAAATTTGATACTTTCTTCCAAATCTTTGCGGCCAGTCATAAATCCAGGGGCATCTTGTTCCCACCATGCACCGCGGATCGCATCGCGGATATCATCACTGAAAACGGCAATTCCATTAAGTTGTTCGGCCTGGCCCTTCAGTGCGCGGTTTTCCAAATGCAGCGGGGTATCACCGGCTGTCCAGCCTTCGCCATACATAAAAATCGTGGTATCAATTTTATCTAACTCAACCCTGATAAGGTTCATGGTTTCAATATCGTGTAAACCCATGAGGTCGAACCTGAAGCCGTCAATGCGGTATTCTGTTGCCCAATATTTAACGGATTCAATCATGAATTTGCGCATCATTGTTTTTTCAGATGCTGTTTCATTACCGCATCCCGAGCCATTAGAAAACAATCCATTCGCGGTCAAACGGAAATAATATCCTGGAACCAGTTGCTCGAATGATGAGAGTTTGGCATCAAAAACATGGTTATAAACAACATCCATAATTACCCGGATGCCATTGTTGTGCAGGGCCTGAACCATTTTTTTGAACTCATTGATGCGCACATTGCCATCGTAAGGATTGGTCGAGTAGGAGCCTTCGGGCACATTGTAATTTTGTGGGTCGTAGCCCCAGTTAAACTGTGGTACATCAAGACGGGTTTCGTCAACGGTAAAGTAATCGTAAACCGGCAGAAGATGCACATGTGTGATGCCGAGTTCTTTCAGGTGGTCAACACCGGTTGTTTCGCCTTCGGGGCTGCGCGTTCCGGTTTCGGTGAAGGCCAGGAACTTTCCTTTATGCACGACCCCTGAACTTGGATGGATTGAGAAATCCCGCACATGGATTTCCCAGATAACCATGTCAGCGAAGCTTTGAAGTGGTGGGCGGTTGTCGTTTTCCCAACCTTCCGGATTGGTTGAATCCAAATCCACAATCATTCCCCTCTTCCCATTTACACCCACAGCCTTGGCGTACATGTCAGGAACTTCTTCCATCCAATTTTCTCCGATCCGGGCCTGTAGCGTGTAATAGCGATTTTTCCAATCGCCTTTGAGTTTAAGCAGCCAGGTGCCGTCCTCATCGGATTTCATATTATGGGTCTCAAGCAGATTTCCTTCATGGCCCTGATCATAGATGCGAACCAGCAACTCCGCAGCAGTTGGCGCCCAAACGCGAAAACTTGTTTTTTCAGGAGAGTAAATTACTCCGAGATCATTGCCGTGATAAACCGGATAACCGTCGGAAGTTTCTTTTGTTTCAGCAGGCTGGCAACCGCTTTCTAATAGTACTGTAGCAGTAATCATTATAAGTGTTAATGTTTTAAATGTTTGCATCGCTGATGGTTTATTAATGCCATTAATATTGTTTCGGTGTGATTAAACAAGAAGCCAAAAGTAAGATTTTTCCGGAGTTCTGAAGACAAGTTCATACTTCCAAGCATGATTTTCCTACTTTTACCGGCGCAAAACATGGCCAAATCAGAGCTTGCCGGGATGAAAAAAATCTTTACTTATTTTGTTGATTTTCACAAAACATACTTCCAGGCAAAGTTGTATCTGCTTGCGCTCTTGTTTATTGCACTGCTGGTAACTTTCAATTATTTGCTGGATTTTGAAGACCACTATATTGACACGTTGCCAAAGAATTTGCGAGTGTTTTGCTATTTCCTTTACAATTGTGTTGCATACTATGGAATACTGCTTATCATCTGGGTTTTTGGAAAAGAAAAGCTCAAGCTGACGAGAAACTTCTGGATCAAAAGCCTGTTAGGCTTTCTTATTCTGGGAATTGATAATTCATACGTTTCCTGGTACGGTGTAATCAGGGAAATCGCTCCGGCAGCCACTGTCACCTTTTATAACAAATTGGTAGTTAACAGCGTGGGTTTGCTTACCATGTTTTTCCCTCTACTTATTGTAAAACAAATCTTCGACCGTGGCGATCATCAGGGGCTTTATGGCTTAACATTCAGCAAAGTGGATTGGAAGCCCTATTGGATCATGCTACTGGTTATGGTTCCATTGATCTATGCGGCTACTTACCTTCCCGATTTCCTTGATTACTATCCAACCTATAAACGAACCGGAGGCGACAGGTTCGCAGAGTACTACAACATTTCAGAAAACTGGGCCATTACCTGGTATGAGGCCTTTTATATTGGCGATTTCCTTTTTACGGAACTCTTTTTCCGTGGTTTTCTGATCATTGGAATGGCAAAACTACTTGGTAAGAACGCTGTGCTGCCTATGGTAGCCGCTTACTGCATGCTGCATTTTGGAAAACCGCTGGGCGAAGCGATCAGTTCAATTTTTGGTGGTTATATCCTTGGCATTATCGCCCTTTACAGCCGGAATATCTGGGGCGGAGTGTTCGTGCATGGCGGTATCGCCGGATTGATGGAGTTGTTTGCGTTTTGGCGGATGAATTGATTTTGCTTAGCTTTGGGCTGGCAAATTCAAATATTTTTTTCCAGTTGCAGAATTAAGCATTTTCCTTGAAAAGTTTTTATACAGTCTCTTACGATTGACAAACATTCACTTCAAATCCTAAACAATGAAAATTAAAATCAGGTTATTCAGTTTTTTTGCAACCGCACTTTTTGGAGTTTTATTCATCAAGCAGGTTCAGGCCCAGATCAGCCTTGATCTTGAAACCGGCATCGTATTTACCGGTCTGAACCATGCCCGCATTCCTGGCAATGATGGCACATTTATATCCTTTTCCGGTGAGTTGGATGCCGACCCAAAGCCATTTGCCAGGTTTAAAGCGGGCTACCGCTTCGGCAAGCGCAGTGAAGTATTGATTTTGCTGGCGCCACTAAAGTTCACCTACGAGGGTTCGGTTAACAGGGATGTGGTTTTCCAGGGCGAAAACTATTTGGCGAACACAGCATTAACCGCTAACTACAAGTTCAATTCTTATAGAGCAACATACCGTTATTACCTGACGGACCGCGAAAATCTTACAATAGGCCTGGGTCTGTCCCTTAAGATCAGGGATGCATTGATAGGCCTTGAAGGAGGCGGTTTGCAATCCGAAAAAACTGATTTTGGTTTTGTGCCTTTGATCAACTTTATTGTTCACTGGCAGCCAACAAAACGTTTCGGACTGCTGCTTGATGGCGATGCCCTGGCTGCTCCACAAGGGCGTGCCGAAGATGTGCTGGCTGCTATCACTTATCAGGCAACCGAAAAATTATACCTCAAAGCCGGTTACCGCATCCTCGAGGGCGGCGCCGATAATAAAACGGTTTATACTTTCTCGCTGTTTCATTATGGGGTGGTGGGGGCAGTTTTGAAGTTTTGATACCGGTTGCTTTGTTCTAAGGAATATCATTTAATTGACATATGGATTTTTATTACCGATAGCATCGCTTTGAGCGATACTATCGGTTAAACAGATGAAATTTGCAATACCCTTCTTCAATCCTCCAATGCAGATTTCAGCTAAACCACATTTTCACGTATCAATTGAAATACTATCTTTGGCCGTCAAACCAAAACCATTACTGCTATGACTGACAAGAACAACGAAATCAAAGGCCTGCCCGAAAATGCGTATCGTGAACTCAAGCCTGGTGAAACGTATGAACCAATTATGTCGCCTTACAAGGTTTACCCCGAAGTGAACCTGCGTTCGGTTTTGTTAGGCCTGTTGATGGCAGTCGTTTTTTCAGCGGCAGCCGCTTATCTTGGACTTAAAATCGGCCAGGTTTTTGAAGCCGCTATTCCCATCGCCATCATTGCAGTTGGACTTTCCACACTCGGGAAACGTAAAAATGCGCTGGGCGAAAACGTAATTATTCAATCCATAGGGGCCAGTTCCGGGGTCATAGTAGCAGGCGCCATTTTCACCCTTCCGGCGCTTTATATTCTGGATCTCCATGCTGAGTTTTCCCAGGTCTTCCTTTCTTCTTTATTGGGCGGGTTTCTGGGAATTCTTTTTATGATCCCATTCCGCAAGTATTTTGTTGATGATATGCACGGCAAGTTCCCTTTCCCTGAGGCAACGGCCACCACCGAAGTGCTGGTTTCAGGAGAGAAGGGTGGTGATCAGGCCAAGGTGCTTCTTTTCAGCGGGCTCGTTGGCGGAATCTATGATTTTGTGATCGCAACTTTTGGTTGGTGGAACGAAGTATTTACAACCCGTGTGATCGCTTACGGCGATGTGCTGGCTGATAGGGCCAAAATTGTTTTCAAGCTGAATGTGGGCGCAGCCATTGTGGGTCTTGGTTATATAATAGGACTGAAATATGCCGTGATCATCTGCGCCGGTTCATTTGTCGGCTGGTTTGTTATCATTCCCATGATCGCTCATGCTGCCGCTGCTTTCGGTGGTGATGCCACTGCCGTTGCTGCCATGACTGCAGAGTCCATCTTCCGGGAATATGTGCGTATGATTGGCATCGGAGGCATAGCCATGGCAGGTGTGATTGGCATTGTCCGTTCTTCTGGCATTATTAAATCTGCAATCAGCCTTGCGGCCAAAGAGATTTTCAGCAAAACGGCAAACAGCGACAACAACCTGCGAACCCGCCGCGATTTGCCCATGAGCCTGATCATGGGTGGCATCCTGGTAACAGCTATACTGATCTTCGTATTCTTTCAGTTTGGAGTGGTTCAAAACCTAACGCATGCTTTGATCGGCTTGCTTATCGTGATGGTAATTGCTTTTTTGTTTACTACAGTAGCAGCCAATGCCATAGCCATTGTAGGAACCAATCCGGTTTCGGGCATGACTCTGATGACTTTGATCCTGACTTCCCTCGTTATGACATCCGTTGGATTATCGGGAGCTTCCGGCATGGTGGCTGCACTGGTGATCGGTGGCGTGGTTTGCACTGCCCTGTCAATGGCCGGAGGTTTTATCACCGACCTGAAGGTTGGTTACTGGTTAGGTTCATCGCCATATAAACAGGAAACCTGGAAATTTCTTGGAACCGTTGTTTCGGCAGCAACCGTTGGTGGTGTGATTATTATTCTGAACCAGACCTACGGTTTTAAAGGCGAAGGAGCGCTGGCAGCTCCCCAGGCCAACGCTATGGCTGCCGTAATAGAACCCATGATGACAGGCGGCGCAGCTCCCTGGCTCTTATACGCATCAGGCGCATTCCTTTCACTGATCCTTACTATGCTTGGAATTCCCGCGCTTGCATTTGCATTGGGAATGTTTATCCCGCTTGAACTTAACACACCTTTATTGGTTGGTGGTATTATAGCTTATTTCGTTCAGTCGCGAAGCAAAGATGTGGGTCTTAACAATGCCAGGAAAGAACGCGGAACTTTGATAGCCAGCGGATTTATTGCCGGTGGCGCTTTGATGGGTGTGGTAAGCGCTATGATGAAATTTGGCGGGCTGGATTGGCAAGCAGCAGAGTGGCTCAGATCCGACGGTTCACAATGGCTGGCAATAGCGATGTTTGCCCTGCTATGTGTGTATTTATACCGGAATTCTATAAAAGCTAAAGTGGAATGAATGTAGAATTTAGAATGTAGAATGCCGCCTTTTTGTGATGCAGTTCCCGAATCACTTCGTTCTCGGGATTTCGCTTCGCTCAAGTTGCAGTGATGGTATATGGGGCTTTTGCCAACTGCCAACTTTTCACCAAAAGGCTTTTTTCTGAAAGGGAGAATATTAAATGAAGAATATAGAGTACCGAATTTGAATCTTAAATTTGGAATTTTGAATTAAAGAAAAATCATGAAAAACGACGAATTACTTGAAAGGTTTCTGAGATACGTGAAAATTGACACACGATCGGACGATACTTCCAGTACTTTTCCGAGTACTGAAAAACAGTGGAATCTTGCCCGTTTGCTTATCGACGAACTTAAAGACATGGGCATGCAGGAAGTCAGCATTGACAAATATGGTTATGTGATGGCAACCTTGCCTTCCAATCTCGACAAAACGGTTCCGGTAATTGGCTTCCTGGCACATGTGGATACCAGTCCCGAAATGTCTGGTGAAAATGTGAACCCGCAAATAGTTGAGAATTATCAGGGTGGAGACATTGTCCTGAACCAGGAAAACAATGTTATACTCTCGCCCCTTGATTTTCCCGAACTTGGAAATTACATCGGCAAAACCCTCATCACTACCGACGGTACAACCTTGTTAGGCGCCGACGACAAAGCCGGCATCGCCGAGATCATGACCGCACTTGATTACCTGCTAAAACATCCTGAGATCCCACACGGAACCATTAAAGTTGCCTTCACACCCGACGAGGAAATTGGCAAAGGCGTGGACTTTTTTGATGTGAGGAAGTTTGGCGTTGACTATGCTTACACCATGGATGGCGGTGGCATTGGCGAGCTCGAATACGAAACTTTCAACGCCGCCAGCGCTATAGTAAAATTGCAGGGAAGGAATATACATCCGGGCTATGCAAAGAACAAAATGATCAATGCCATGCTGCTTGCCATGGAGTTTAACAGTTTGTTGCCGGAATTTGAGAAACCTCAATACACCCACGATTACGAAGGGTTTTATCACCTTGTTAAAATGGAAGGTGGCGTCGAAAACTCTACGTTGCAATACATCGTTCGCGACCACAACAAAGGGATTTTCGAAAAGCGCAAAAAATTCATGGAATCGGTTGCCGCATTCATGAACACAAAGCATGGCGAAGACAGGGTTGTGGTGGAACTTAAAGACCAATATTACAACATGCGCGAAAAAATTGAACCGGTGATGCACGTGGTTGATATTGCCCAGAAGGCAATGGAAATGGCCGGAATTGAGGCAATCATCAAACCCATTCGCGGTGGAACCGATGGCGCCAGGTTATCATACATGGGTTTGCCCTGTCCGAATATTTTTGGTGGCAGCCATAATTTCCACGGCAAATACGAATATGTGCCACTGGAAAGCATGCATAAAGCTGTTGAGGTGATTTTGAATATTGTGAAGCTGTATGCTGAGAAAGCGAAATAGCGCTCTTCGACTTTTATGTAAATACTATTCCTCGTCCAGCTAACAAGATTGTAACTAACAACTTTGTTAGTTGGTTTCAGGTTCTGATAAGCAGAAAGTAAATCATCTAACACCTTTGTGTTTGGAACCGGCTGACCTGATTAGAAACCAGATCCTTGCAGCCTTTGCCACCAGGTCAATGGCGTCAAAGGCATCTTCGAGGGTTGGGCCTGTGGCAATGATGCCGTGCTTTTCCCAGATAGCAACCCTGAACGTTTTCATGGCTTCGGCGCTTGCTTCTGCAAGTTCATTGCTGCCCGATTTCAGGTAGGGAATGTATGCAATGCCTTCGGGAAGGTAGATGCTGAATTCAGGAAGAATATTGCAAAGTGCTTCGTTGAGTGCTTCCTGGTTATTAAGTTTGCTAATTTGTGAAAGGGCAATGATTTCTGCCGGGTGGGTGTGGAGCACTGTCTTATGATCCGGCCGGTGGTTTTGCAGGGTTTCATGTATCAGCAAGTGGCTCGCAAATTCTGAAGTAGGGGAGGGAGATTGGTTGTGTTCTGAAAGCGGAATGATAGAAAATTCTGATTGTTCGCTGCAATGTACGAGGCAGCATCCTTGCTCCGGATTTTTCATGATCTGTCGCATGCGGGAGCCGGAAAGACTGGTTAGAAGGCTAAGGCTGAGGCGATGGCTAAGGTTTGGAATTGGGTAGATTTGATGATTTGGGTTTTGATGTAGATTGGCTTCATAGATCAGACCGCTAACATTTACCGAGATATTACCTGCACCCCATTCAGCCCAGCCCCGATCCCAAAGCCAGGTGGCCACAGTGCGTATGTCCTTGAATATTAGGTCAAGTTTTGGATCAAAAAGCGAAGAAGGCATATTTTCGATTTTCAGGCTGACGTTATTCGTTGAAAAGGGACGGGAAAGTTTCCTGTTTTATAGTCTCAACAGCGTTAGCAAATGCTTTGGCTTCTTCAATAAACCTTTCAGCAATTGGCCGTGATAGCTCTGGGTACTCTTCCATTCTTTCAGGATGCCATTGAACGCCAAGCAGAAATGGCTTGTTTTGATAGTCTTCCCATTCAACAGCTTCAATAACGCCATCCTCCGCAACTGCACTCATTCTGAGTCCCGGTGCCGTTCCCCTGATGGCCTGATGGTGATTGGTCGTGACTGTTCCCTGTGTTTGATCAGTAATTTCCTGTAACAAAGTCTGATGAAAAACAAACACCTCATGCTGGCATTGAAGCGGGTCTTCATCGCAACGATGTATTACTTGCCTTCCGATATCATCAGGAATATCAATAAAAAGGGTTCCTCCAAGGGCTACATTAAGTATCTGGTGTCCACGACAAATGCCAAGAATTGGCAAGCCCATTTCAAGGGCTTTCTGAATGAGCATAATTTCAAGGGTGTCCCTGTAGCGATCAAACTCGCCGCATCGGGCAGTATCACGGATCCGCCCATACAAGCCGGGGAAAACATCTTCGCCGCCTGTTATAAGCAGTGCATGGTGTTTTTCGAGCATACTTACTGCCGAATCAATTTCCAGCCCATACATATCAGTGATCGCAATGCTTGGATTGCTTTGCAGCAGCCAGTTACTGTAATTATCAGAGAGTTTTGATACTGCAATATGTAACGGTTCTTCCTTGGTTTGTGAGCAGGAAATGAGCACTAACGAAAAGAAAAGACAACAACTGTATGCGAAAAACTTAGCGCGTTTTGATTTCATAGCTGATATAATTTGGTTGGTTCTATCAATCAAACTCAAACTGTGTTAAAAGTTCAAACGGAAATTATAAACTTTCGGAAATCCCATGCCTGATTTCCTTGGGTTTAATTTCCTGTGAGTAACTCCTTAACAATAGCGGCCACTGTTTTGTTATCGGCTTTCCCGGCAAGCTGCCTGGAAGCCTCGCCCATAACCCGGCCCATATCCTTGATACCCTGCGCGCCACTTTTTTCGATGATGGCGGCAACTATTATTTTCACATCTTCAATATCAAGCTGTTTCGGTAAAAATGCCTCAATCACGGCATATTGAAACTCTTCGGGTTCAGCCAGATCAACGCGACCCTGTGTGCGATAAATCTCAGCCGATTCTTTGCGCTGTTTGACAAGTTTCTGTAAAAGGCGGATTTCATCTTCCCCGCTGAGGGTTTCACCGGCTGAGCCGCCTTTAGTTTTTTCAAGCTGGATCGCGGACTTTACTGCCCGAAGGGCTTCCAGTTTTTTGGCATCCTTTGCCAGCATGGCTGCTTTAATATCAGCCATTATTTTTTCTTCGAGGTTCATAATTTCAACGATTTACAATTTTCCGACTTCTTTTGAATTTTGGATTTTGAGCTTTGGATTTTGAATTTGTCTAATCCACATTATCATGCAAGTAAGAATTGTTTGTGCGAATATCCGTATTATTATCATCATCGCTTGATAAAGTATAACGCGAGGTTTGCTGTCCAGTTTTGGGCGGAGGATCAGTAAGTTCCATTTTTTTACGAATATAGGCCGGTTCGCGTTCGAGTTCAGCCAGACCGCCAGGGGTTTTAAGCTTTACGCTGAGTTCGCGTAACCTCATGGCGCGTTCCTGGGCTTTACGCTGCTGTTCCATGGTATCCCCGTTTTCTGGTTCGGGAGTTGGTTCCTCAACTTGTTTTCTCATGGATACGAAGGGTCTTTCTGGTTCACTGACAGGAGAAGGAATAAACATTGGCGTGGCTTCCTCTTTCTGTGGCGCTTTAATTTCCTCTTTCTGTGTCAGTTTCATTTCCTCAGGCTTGCTTGCTTTTGCAACAGGAACTTGCTCGGCATTGGGCTGTGGTGGGCCAAACTCGAATGTATAAACCCGCGGAGCTTCTGCAATGGCTTTGGGTTCATCCGGCTTTTTGGTACTAAGTTTCATTTCCTGACTGTCATCAACTTCCGGTTTCTTTGGTTCCTCTATCGGGGTTGGTTTTTTAATATCGTCAAGCGATCCAACAAAAATTTTACCAGCATTTGGGTCCGTAATTTTCTTTGAATCAAACCCTGTGGCGATCAAAGTAACACATACTTTTGAGCCTAAGGATTCATCAGTTCCGTTGCCCCAGAGTATTTCTGCTGTCTGGCCAGCTTCATTCTGAATAAAATCTGTTATTTCGGTTACTTCATCCATGCTGATTTCCTCAGTGCCTGAAGCGATATAGAGCAAGATATTATCGGCTCCTTTGATATTGTTGTCATCGAGCAACGGCGAGCTTAAAGCGCCTTCAACGGCTTTGAGCGCGCGGTTTTCACCTTCTGCAACGCCTGATCCCATGATAGCCTTACCACTGTTTTTCATAACGGTTTTCACATCCTCGAAATCAACATTTACATAACCGGGCACGGTGATGATTTCGGCAATTCCCCTGGCGGCTGTTGTAAGCACATCGTCGGCCTGGTGGAAAGCCTGGCTGAGTTTGAGATCGCCATATAACTCTCTCAGCTTGTCGTTATTGATTATCAGCAGCGTGTCAACGTATTTGCGCATTTCCTGTATTCCGGCTTCAGCTTGAAGCGTACGTTTGCGGCCTTCAAACTTAAAGGGTATTGTTACGATCCCAACGGTGAGGATATCGAGCTCCCTTGCTGCCTGGGCAATTACAGGCGCACCGCCGGTTCCTGTTCCGCCGCCCATTCCGGCAGTGATGAACAGCATTTTGGTGTTCACACTTAACAGTTCTTTTATTTTCTCGATATTTTCGCGTGTGGCTTCGCGTCCTACTTCCGGGATGGAACCGGCTCCCAATCCCTTGGTTCCAAGTTGTATTTTTGTGGGAACCGGGCTCAGCTCAAGCGCCTGTGCATCGGTATTGCAGACGATGAAGTCCACATCTTTGATTCCTTGCTGAAACATGTAAGAAACGGCATTGCTTCCACCGCCTCCAACGCCCAAAACCTTTATAAGGTTAGAGCGGTTTTTAGGTTGAATAAATTCTAAGTTTGGCATGGCTAAATCTCCTTGTGTGTGGTTTAAGTATTTATTTGTGTAGTGATTAAGTTATTCTTCGTCGAAAAGGCCCTTGATCTGATCAAAAAAACTGATCCTTTTCTTTTTCTTTTGTTTGATCTTATTTTCTTCATCTGGCTTTTTCCTTCTTTCCCTTTCCAGCCTGTCGAAACCAATCATTACCAGTCCTACTCCTGTGGCATACATTGGGCTGCTGATTTCTTCGGGCGAAGTGCTGGCAAGATGCTCATTCGGATATCCGATGCGGGTATCCATCCCGGTGATAAAAGAAGTGAGCTGGGCTAAATGCTTTAGCTGTGCGCCACCACCTGTGAGCACAATTCCGGCGATCAGTTTTTTCTCGAGGTTCGAATTTTTTATTTCATAGTAAACATGTTCAATGATTTCTTCCATACGGGCCTGAATGATACTGGCAAGGTTGCGCAATGTGATTTCCTTTGGCGGCCTGCCGCGAAGACCGGGAATAGTTACAATTTCTTCGTCTTTGTTTTCGCTTGCCAGTGCTGATCCGAATTTCACTTTCAGATCTTCTGCATGCCTCTTGATGATGGTGCAGCCTTCCTTGATATCCTCACTGATAATATCACCACCGAAAGGGATCACCGCCGTGTGGCGGATGATCCCATCCTGAAAAATAGCCATATCAGTGGTTCCTCCTCCGATGTCAACCAGAACTACGCCTGCTTCTTTCTCTTCCTCACTTAGCACTGCCTCAGCCGATGCAATGGGTTCAAGGATAAGTTCAGAAACTTCCAAACCTGCTTTCTTAACGCATTTGTAGATATTTTTTGCGGCCAGTGTTTGACCGGTGATGATGTGAAAATTTGCTTCGATATTGTTTCCAAGCATCCCCTTGGGGGATTTGATTCCCGGTTCGCCATCAATGGTATATTCCTGAGGAATAACTTCAATGATTTCTTCTCCCGGGTTCATTGCCAGCTTGAACATGTTTTCAGTGAGCTGATCAAGATCTTCCATGGTAATTTCATCTTCCTGCTTGCTGCGGATCAAACTTCCATGATGCTGAAGGCTTTTGATATGTTGCCCTGCAATGCCAACACAAACGGTATTGATGTCAACATCAGCGCGCTGGCTGGCTTCTTCCATCGCTTTCTGGATGCTTTGCACCGTATTCTCGATATTGGCTACCATTCCTCTTTTAACCCCATAAGATTCGGTTCGCCCAAAACCAAGTATTTCAATTTTACCAAATTCATTTTTACGACCAACGATGGCTGCAATCTTAGTTGTTCCAATATCGAGTCCAACAATTATTTCTGATGATTTCATAGTTTTTATGATTTTGAACACACTACCTGACCGCTGTATTTTAAGTTAATGGTTTTATATTGGCTTAGCCCGGTGGCAGAATGCGCCGAGCGATAGAACTGGAGTAGATTATTGAATTTATGCGCAAGGTTGTCGGCTTTGCCAAATAAAATACGGTGGCTGCCAACATAAGTGTAAAGTTCAATCTCGCCTGCAGGGTTCACATAAATTTGCTCAATCAAGCGCTTGAGATTGGCATCGTGATAAACATAGTGTGCCACTTCAATCAATTGGTTCAGCATGCTTACTGCAAATACTTTATTTGTGTCGGCAAGTGCGCGCAGGTCGTTTCCTGGTTTCAGCATGCCAGTGTGACCCAAATGCCCGCCTGCAACCGGCACCATTGCACTATAGTGTGAATGCCTTGGCATCACAATTCCCTGATCGTCTATGAACCAGGTTTGACCTTCGGTATTTAATCTGAGTATTGGAATGCGTTGATTGGCCCTGATCCGCAGATCGCCGTTCAAAAGGAAATCTACATCACAATCTTCGATATATACTATACCGGTAATTGAATTTCTGATCCTTGCTAAATTGCTTACCGTAAGCGCTTTTCCTTCCAGGGTATCAAATTCGGAAATTAGAAGGTTCCTTATCTCATCCTTGCATACGAGGGTATCAGTACTTGCATATTCTATGAATACTTTAATATTGTTGCAAGAAGCATGGCTGTGTTCCTGCCTGATAAAACCAAGCAAAACAAACATGCCGGCAAGCAATAGTAAAGTAAACGATATGATTAAAATGCGTTTCATAAATTCTTAAAGGCTTTTTCAATAGGTTCAACAAGGCGGTCAATATCACCGGCGCCAAGTGTGAGCAATACTTCTGGCTGAATGGCAAGCAGATGATCAACTAGTTGTGTCTTTGAACAAAGCTTTTTATCAGCATGATTGATCAAATTCAGCAACATGCCGGAATCTATGCCTTCAATAGGAAGTTCCCGGGCAGGGTAAATATCAAGCAGGATAATTGTATCAAGTGCTTGCAGACTTTCAGTAAATTCCGTTGCAAAATCACGCGTACGTGTATAAAGGTGAGGTTGGAATACACCTGTTATTTTTTTGCCGGGGTATAATTTCCGAACCGAATCAATACAGGCACTGATTTCTTTTGGATGATGTGCGTAATCATCTATGTAGACAAAATTGCTGCCTGAAATCCTGGTATCGAACCTTCTTCTCACTCCTTTGAATGAAGTTAATCCCGCGCTGATGCTGCGTTTTCTGACCCCGGCAAGAATAGCTGCCGCCGATGCTGCCACTGCATTTTCAAGGTTCATCATCCCGGGAATGCCCAGTTGCAATCCCTCAATTTCACCAAAAGGCGTTACAAGATCGAAGTGATATAATTGGTTTCTCAGTTTGATGTTCACAGCCTGGAAATCTGCCTGTTCATAAATTGAGTAGGAATACCTTGCAACCGTTTCATGCGATTCTGATTTCAGGTCGGTTCCCATTTTAACCAATAACTTTCCGCCCTTGCGGATTCGGGAGGTAAATGCAGTAAAAGCCATTTTCATGTTTTCCAGACTACCATAAATATCAAGGTGGTCGGCATCGGTGGAAGTGATGACTGCAATCCAGGGATTTAACTGCAGAAACGAGCGGTCGAATTCGTCTGCTTCGGTGACGAAAAGATCAATGGCCGGAGCAAATATCAGGTTCGAACTGTAATTTTTTGATATGCCGCCCAATATAGCATTGCTGCGATCCGGCAACTGGTTCATGATAGTGGCAAGCAGACACGATACACTTGTTTTACCATGTGTTCCGGCCACGGCAATCAGTTTTTTATCGCGGGTTATCATACCCAGCAGTTCCGATCTCTTGATCATCGAAACGCCACAATTTGAAAGCAATATAAACTCCTTATTGTCTTTTGGTATGGCAGGTGTGTAAACCACCAGGTCAATGTTGCTTATGTCCAAATCCGTTTTTTCTTCGAAATGAACAGGAATTCCTTCTGCAATCAGTTCATCAGTAAGTTTTGATGGAGTCCTGTCATAACCCGAAGCTTCAATTCCTGATGACTTTAAATACCTGGCCAAGGCGCTCATGCCAATACCACCAATCCCCAGAAAGTACACTTTCTTCCAGGGTAAAGCCGGGGTGATATGTTCTAGGTTCAAGCTCATTATCAATTCTTTGTTTTAGATTGTTTTGCCAATGCAATCACTTCATCAGCAATCTTTCCGGCAGCATCGCTGAAAGCCATTTTCCTGATATTTTCCGAAAGTGACCGTGTTTTTTCTGCATCCGCGATCAGATCAATTACCATTGCACCAAGCTTTTCATTTGCTTCAACATCTTTCAATAATATCGCAGCATCATTTCCGGCCAACGCCATTGCGTTATGGGTTTGATGATCCTCGGTTACATTGGGCGAAGGGATGAGGATCACAGGTTTTCCTGCTATGCAAAGTTCAGCAAGGGCAATAGCGCCAGCCCTGGAAATTACAATGTCGGCCATCGCATATGCCAGATCCATCCGCGAAATAAATTCCATGATCCGGATGCCTTTATTTTCAATTGTCGGGATCATTACTGAGGCTAAGGGATAATAACTTTTGCCGCATTGCCAGATTACCTGCAAACCATTCTGGATAAAGAGATCAATATGCTTTGCAACGCTCTCGTTGATGGTTCGGGCGCCTAGACTTCCACCTGTAATCAAAAGCGTTTTGCGGTTTGCGTCCAGATTAAAAAAACCGGCGGCTTCCTGCTTTTTCCCGTTTAGGTTCAGGATATCATTGCGAACCGGGTTACCACAAACAACAATTTTTTCGATTGGGAAATACTTTTCCATGCCATTGTAAGCCACGCAAATCTTCTTTACTCGTTTCGCAAGAAGCCTATTGGTGATTCCCGGATATGAATTTTGTTCCTGAATTATTGCCGGAATTTTAGCGCTCACTGCCATTCGGAGTAATGGGCCTGAAGCATAACCGCCAACACCTACAGCTACATCGGGTTTGAAGTGCCTGAGTATGTTGCGCGCTTCAACCAGACTCACCAGTAAGCGGAAGGGGAAAATCAGGTTCGAAAGCGTGAGCTTTCGTTGCAAACCGCGAACAGGGATTCCTTCAATTTGATAACCTGCTGCGGGAACTTTTTCCATCTCCATTTTACCAGTGGCACCAACAAAAAGAATCTGAGCATTGGGCACCTGCTTTTTGATTGCATCGGCAATGGCAATGGCCGGAAAGATATGTCCTCCGGTTCCGCCACCGCTAATGATGATATGTAGTTCCCTGTCAGGCATCAGCTAATTTTTTTTCTTCATTTTTCTCAATCGAACGGCTAACGCTCAGCATAATTCCGATTGCAATACTAGTGAACCAAAGTGAAGTTCCGCCCATGCTGATCATTGGCAAGGGTTGTCCGGTAACTGGCACAAGACCAACAGTAACACCCATATTAATCATAGCCTGGAACACCAGGCTGAAACTCAAGCCAAAAGTGAGTATGGCCCCGAAAAGATTTTCTGACTTCGTTGCGATCCGGATTCCTCTGAACAATAATATAAGGTATAGTAGTACGATGATCCCCCCGCCAATTAATCCATATTCTTCAATAATTACGGCATAAATGAAATCCGAATAGGGTTGGGGCAGGAAGTTTTTTTGCGAACTGTTTCCGGGTTGTTTACCAATTATGCCGCCGCTTGCAATAGCTATCTTTGATTGTTCAATCTGGTAGTTTTCTCCTTCATCAGGGCTGATAAAGCTATTGATCCGGTTTTCCCAGGTTTTAAACCTGCCCATTTCGGGATAGGCTTTCAGAATAATAATAAAAATGGCGAATAAGAGCAAAGTGCTTCCGGCAATTGCAGCCAGGTGTTTAATTCTGACCCGGCCCACAAACATGATAATCATGCTGGTAGCATAAATAATTGCCGCCGTGGATAGGTTCGCAGGTAAAATCAAAGCTACAACAATCACCATCGGTAGAATAATCCAAAGGATGGTGCTTCTCAAATCTTCAATATAGGCCTGATTTTTGGCCAATGTCCTTGCCAGGTAAATAAACAGTGCAAGTTTGGCAAAATCAGAGGGTTGTATGCTGATGTTAATGATAGGCAGGGTGTACCACCTGGCGGCATCATGAATTGCGGTTCCAAATAATAAGGTATATGCAAGCATAGGAATGGCAATGATAATGGCCAGCTTCGCTAAACGACCATAAATATAGAAAGGCACCTTGTGAGCGAGGTACATCAGTACCAATCCCAGTCCCATGATGCTTAAATGCTTCAGTAAATAATATTCGGTATTGCCCTGTTTGTACCGATAGGCAAGGGTTCCAGTAGAACTGTAAACTGCTAATATAGAAATGAAAGACAATAGAATTACTACTGCCCAGATTGCCCTGTCGCCTTTGATATTACTGAAGATGGAACTTTTTTCCATGTTAACTAGAGTTGTTTTACTGCTTGCTTAAATTGCCTGCCACGGTCTTCGAAGTTTTCAAATAAATCGAAACTTGCACATGAAGGCGATAGCAAAACTGTGTCCCCAGGTTCAGCGAGGCGATAGGCTGCCGTCACGGCCTCAGCGGCTGAGCGGGTTTCAACAATGGTTCCTACCAGGCCGGCGAAAGCGCTGTAGATCCTTGCATTATCAACACCAAGGCACACCATTGCTTTTACCTTTGTCTTGACGAGTTCATGAAGGATGGAATAATCGTTGCCTTTGTCGGTTCCACCCGCAATCCAGATCACTGGCTTGTTTGTGCTTTCCAGCGCCCACCAGGTTGAATTCACATTGGTTGCCTTTGAATCGTTTATAAATGCAATACCATGCACATTGGCCACAAACTCAAGCCTGTGTTCAATATTCTGGAAATCGGCAAGGCATTGTTTGATGGTTTCTTTGCGAAGCCCAATAAGGCTGGCGCTGAGGCCCGCCGCCATTGAGTTGTAAATGTTGTGCCGGCCTTGCAGGGCCAATTTCTCGATTGTCATGCGTGTTTTATTTGCATTTGTTTGAATAACCAATTCATTTTTTCTTACACAAGCTCCGTGATGCTCAATGGATTCCTTCAAACTGAAGGGATACTTTTTCGCAACGATTTTCCTGTTTCCAATCAACTTGCTGATAACTGGATCATCAGCACAATAGATGAAAGCATCGGAGCTTGTTTGATTTTGTATGATCCTGAATTTTGATTCGGCGTAATTGTTAAAATCATTTCCATAGCGGTCAAGATGATCTGGTGTAATGTTTAGCAGAACAGCAATATCAGCCTTGAAGCTGAACATTCCATCCAGCTGAAAACTGCTGATCTCAAGCACATAATAATCATGCTTTTCCGTTGCTACCTGCATGGCATAACTTTTCCCCAAATTCCCGGCCAACCCTACATTTAAACCGGCATTTTTAAGGATATGCCAGGTTAGCAGTGTAGTAGTTGTTTTGCCATTGCTTCCAGTGATGCAGATTTTAAATGCATCGGTAAAACGGTTCGCAAATTCAATTTCCGAGATAATGGGCGTACCTTTTTTCCTGAAAGCTTCCAGCAACGGGATCGTGTCAGGAATACCCGGACTTTTTACAACTTCGCCGGCTTTTAGCAATTCAGCATCGGAGTGCTTACCCTCTTCAAAATCAATTTCATACTGTAAAAGAACGTTCTTATATTCAGTCTTTATCTTTCCGCGGTCTGATACAAAAACCGGAATTCCCCTGGTTTTTGCCAGTATTGCCGCACCCACTCCGCTTTCACCGGCGCCTAGCACTGCAATACCCTTTTTTATCATCCCAAATTCCCTTTCTTCATTTTACCTGATCTTTAATGTTATTATCGTCAGAACCGCAAGCATCAAACCCACGATAAAAAACCGCAGTACTATTTTCGGTTCGGCATAACCCATTAACTGGAAGTGGTGATGTAAAGGCGACATTTTAAAGATCCGCCTGCCTTCACCGTATTTTCTCTTTGTTCTTTTGAACCATGCCACCTGTATAATCACCGAAAGGTTTTCAACCAGGAAGATTCCACAAAGGATCGGGATCAATAATTCCTTGCGGATCATAATGGCAAAAACTGCAATTACTCCTCCGAGGGCGAGGCTTCCGGTGTCGCCCATAAAAACCTGGGCAGGGTAAGAGTTGTACCACAAAAACCCAATACATGCGCCAACAAAAGCGCTCATATAAATAGTGAGTTCCCCGGTGTTGGGCAGGTACATGATGTTCAGATAGTCAGCAAAGATGATATTGCCCGAAACCCATGCAAGTATTCCAAGTGTTGCTCCTATGATTGCCGAAGTACCGGTGGCAAGCCCATCAATCCCATCAGTAAGGTTCGCACCATTTGAAACTGCCGTTATGATGAGGATCACAAAAGGTATGTAAATCAGGTAAGCATATTTGTTGGCCTTACTTCCCATGAATCTGAGCAGAAATGCGTAATCAAATTCATTGTTTTTAAAGAACGGGATCGTCGTTTTTGTTGACTTAATTGACTCTCTCGAAAAACTTGCAACCGGGCCGGTTTCTACTCCCGGGGTGGATTGAATTTCAGAGATTTCCAGTTGATTGGCAGGAACCTTTTCCCTGATCACAACTTCATCGCTGAAGAAGAGCGTTATGCCAACCACAATCCCCAGGATTATCTGACCGGCCAGTTTGAATCGGGCCGCAAGTCCTTTCTTCTCATGTTTGAAAACCTTTATGTAATCGTCTACAAAGCCTATGAATCCAAGCCAGATGGTTGTAAAAAGTATTAGAATAATGTAAATGTTGTCGAGTTTGGCAAACAGTAAAACAGGAATCAGTATGGCGGCCAAAATGATTAATCCGCCCATTGTAGGTGTTCCTTCTTTTGCTTTCTGGCCATGGAGCCCAAGGTCGCGCACACTCTCTTTTACCTGTTTCTTTTTCAGGTAATTGATAAGCTTTTTTCCAAAAATCAGCGAAATTATGAGGGAAATAATGACTGCTGCCCCGGCACGGAAAGAGATGTACTGAAACAGCCCTGATCCTGGCAGATCAAAATATTTATCGAGGTATGAAAACAAATAGTACAGCATTTTTACTTTTTGTTTTTATTGTTATCGGTGTTATCTGTAATCAAAATCTCCCTTAGAATATTCTTATCATCAAAAGGGTGTTTTACGCCCTTGATTTCCTGGTATTTTTCATGGCCTTTGCCGGCAACAAGAATTATATCTCCGGGTTTCGCCAGCGCACAGGCAGTACGAATAGCCTCTTCGCGGTTCACAATGACGAGTGTATTTTTCTTCTTATCCACTGGAACACCTTGTTTCATTTCATCCACAATGGCTTCAGGATCTTCAAATCTTGGGTTATCAGAAGTTAAAATTACCCGGGTGCTGTTATCGCATGCTATGCCAGCCATGAGCGGGCGTTTGGTTTTGTCGCGGTTGCCGCCTGCACCAACAACAGTAATCACTTGTTCATTGCCAGTTCTTACAGCGCTGATGGTTTTCAAAACGTTCTCCAGGGCATCGGGGGTGTGGGCGTAATCAACGATAGCTGTGACCCCTTCGGGTGAGATAAAGTGGTCAAACCGTCCTTCAACCGGACTTAATGCAGAAAGCACCGTAAGGACTTTTCCTGGGTTCTCTCCAAGTAAATTGGCCATTGCGTAAACTGCCAGCAGATTGTACGCGTTAAACAAACCTATCAGTCTGAACCATGTGTCAATGCCTTCAATGTTGAGCTGCAAGCCGTCAAAGCGGTTTTCAAGAATACGGCAGCGAAAATCAGCCATATTTTTTAAGCCAAAACTGTGTTTTTTGGCGCGTGTATTTTGAACCATGATTCGGCCATTACGATCATCGGCGTTGAAGAGAGCAATCGCTGTAGCCGTTAGATCGTCGAAGAATTTTTTCTTGGCATCACGGTATTCATCAAAGGTTCCGTGATAATCCAGATGGTCGTGCGTAAGGTTCGTAAAAATGCCACCGGCAAACTCTACACCAGTTATACGGTGCTGCGCAATTGCATGAGAACTGACTTCCATGAAGCAATGTGTAACGCCCTCATTGATCATGTTTTCAAAAAGCATATTCAATTGCAGGGCATCGGGGGTTGTATGCGTAGAGGGGATTTCACGCAGCCCGATATAATTTTTTATTGTTGACAGCAAGCCACAATGATAACCCAACCCAGTAAAAAGTTGGTAGAGTAAAGTCGTAATAGTGGTTTTACCATTGGTTCCGGTTACTCCAATTACCTTCAATGATTGTGATGGGTTGTCATGATAATTTGCCGCTATCTGACCCAAGGCGCTGCTGCTGTTTTTCACCTTTATAAAACTGGTTCCTATGGGCATATCGTCTGGAAATTCTTCGCACACTATCGCAGTCGCACCTTTATTAATTGCCTGGCTGATATAGTGGTGGCCGTCAGTTTGTGTACCTCGAACCGCGATAAAAAGGCAGCCGGGGAAAACATTCCTTGAATCAGCGGCGATTCCATCCACTAATTGTGAAGTATCTCCCTGCACCTCAATGATGCCTGACTTGTATAATATGTCTTTCAGCGCTCTCAAGGTTCTGTTCAAATAGTTAGGTGCAATATTATTTCCTGGCTTGGGTCAATGCTGGTTCCCGCTTCCGGCGATTGCATTGTAACAATGCCTACACCATTTATATTCACCCTTAATCCTCGTCTTTCAAGTATATAAGAAGCATCTCGGGCACTCATGCCAACAACATCCGGCATCAGGTCGGGCAGTATCTCATGATCATTTATCCTTACAGTGTCGGCATTGATATTCACAGTTACAAAGTCACTTGCGCTCTGGTCAATAACCTGATAATTCATGTTGTTGAATATTGTGCACAGCTCACTTCTTCGTCCTGCAATCAACCTCGGAGCTACTGAATCATTGAGTGCCAACAGCGTAGTTTCAGGTTGAATTTCCAGGCTCGTGGAATAGACTTTGTCCGCAATTTCACGGAACACCGGTGCTGCAATATGGGCTCCGTAATAGACTCCCTTGCGCGGATTACTTATTACTACGATCATGCTGTATTTTGGATTGTTGGCAGGGAAGTAGCCTACAAAAGAAGCCTGGTAATCCGATTTGTTATATCCTGCACTACCCGATGCAATTTGTGCGGTACCTGTTTTTCCAGCTACACTATATGCATCATTCATAAGGTGTTTTGCAGTTCCGTTTTCTACTACACCAAGTAGCATTTTCTGCGCTTTTGCAATGCTGCTGCCTGAAGCTATTGAGGGGTTGATAACCACCGGGTCAAATTTCTGAACGCTGAAGCCTGTTTGTATGATTTCCTTTACGAAAAGCGGCTTCATAAAACAACCATCGTTGGCAACGGCGTTATAAAATGAGAGTGTTTGTAGTGGTGTAAGGGTTAACTCATATCCAATTGACATCCATGGCAGTGTAACCTTCGACCAGGTTTTGTCATCAGCGTTTTTGATAAGCGGCCGTCCCTCGCCGGCAAACTCCAGCCCCAGCGGCTGGTTTAACGACATGTCTTTGAGCCGTTTTATAAATTGTGCCGGTTTATCTTTGTAATATTCATTTATGATCTTTGAGATCGCCACATTCGACGACACTTCAAAAGCATGCTGTACCGTGATTGTTCCATAGCCTCCGCGATGAGAATCTTCCATTTTCCGGTTCGCAAAGTAAGTAATGCCTTTACCAGTTGCGATGCTATCATTCAGGTCAACAACATTGTCCTCGAAAGCAGCGAGCATTGAGGCCAGTTTGAATGTTGAGCCGGGTTCACCGCTATGAGCAATTGCATAATTATAGCGTTCTTCATAGGATTTTTGTGCGGTAAGCATCAGGTTCACAATAGCTTTAATATAACCAGTTTCAACCTCCATGAGTACAACACAACCAAGCTCGGCTTCATGTGCCTGCATCTGTTTTAGCAATGCATCGTAAGCCACATCCTGGATCAATGCATCAATGGTTGTTATAATGTCCTGGCCGTTTTGTGGTTCTATTTCGTATTCATCGTTCAATGGGCGGTACATTCCATTTCCGACTCGCTGTAGTAAACGTTTTCCGCTAACTCCACTAAGTATTTCGCTGTAGGCTCCTTCGAGACCCACATCATTCTCTGTTCCTTCCTTGTCCCAGCCAATTGTTCGTGATGCCAGATTCTTAAAAGGTTGTTCACGACGAGTTCGTTCAATTACTATGAGGCCTCCCCTGAATTTTCCAAGGTTGAAAATTGGAAAGGTTCTCATTTCCTTTAGCTGCTCATGAGTAACATTACGTTTTAAAAGGTAATAACGGTTTTTGGTGTTTCTTGCCTGAACCAATGCCTTTTTGTATTCAGATTTGCTCCGGTCACCAAAAAGTTTCGAAAGGCGCAGAGCCAATGAGTCAACCTTTTGATCGAAGAATTCCTGACTGTAGTGTTCAGAAGCAACATCTATACGGATCTCAAAATCAGGAACCGATACGGCAAGCAACTTTCCATCAGAGGAATAGATATTTCCCCGTATAGGCTCAACAGTTTCATACTTCATCGTAAGTGTTTCAGCCTTTTCTATCCATTCATCGCCTTCAACCAATTGAATGTATGCCGCTTTGCCGATAATAGCAAAAGCTGCAATCAACACTATGAAGTAGATCACATAGGTTCTCATCAATATGGTTTTCCTGCCTTCTTCCAACTTATCTAATCTTGGGTGGTTTTTACAATAATTTTATGTGGCGGGATCGTTGATTCTTTCAGCCCTGTATCTTTTAGCTTTCTGGCCACTTCAGATTGCCTGCTGTAGTGCATCAACTTCGACTTCATTAGAATTTGTTCGTACCGCAGTTCTTCATTTGCTTTTTTAAGCCTTTCTGTTTTAATCGCCAGTTTTTCTGAACTATAGCTATTCGCAATGTATAAAAGTGAGAGCAGCACTATGAAGATCAGGAATGGCAGCTGTTTTACGACATACTCCCTGGTAAGAAAATTTCCACCCATCACTTCCGTTACGGAATGAGCAACCTTTTGAGTGCGATTTTTCCCACCGGTTTTATCGGCATTTTTAGCAGATTCATTCATATTAAAGCCGTTCTCCAATTCTTAATTTTGCACTTCGCGCACGCTTATTTTCTGCGATCTCTGTTTCAGATGGAACAATAGGTTTGCGATTGATTTGCCGGAAAACCAATTCAGGGTTCCCATAAAAATCTTTTTCAAGCTTACCATCAATATTTCCAGCCTTGAACAGGTTTTTCACCAGCCGATCTTCGAGCGAGTGATACGCAATAACCACCAACCTTCCTCCTGGTTTTATTGCCTCGGTTGCCTGATTGAGCATCTCTTTCAATGCGCCCAATTCATCATTTACCTCAATACGCAATGCCTGGAATAGCTGTGCGCCAATCTTGTTTTCCCGGTTTGCCGGCGAAACCGACTTTACAATCTCCATCAGTTGCCCTGTTGTTTCAATGGGTTGCTGGTCGCGGTAACTGCAGATCGCCGCTGCCAATTGGTGAGCATTTGTAAGCTCGCCATATTCTTTGATGATCTTTTTAATTTCCTGTTCCGGGTAATTATTCAGAATATGGCTGGCAGTAAGCTCCGAACCACGATTCATACGCAAATCAAGCTGTGCATCAAATCTTGTAGAAAAACCCCTGCTGCCTTCATTAATCTGGTAAGATGAGATACCCAGATCGGCAAGAATTCCATCTACTGGAAATGCTTTGTAAAGCTTCAGGAAATTGCGCATAAAACGGAAGTTGGAATGAATGAGGATCAATCGCTTATCATCAATGCGGTTTATCAAAGCATCATCATCCTGATCAAAGGCGATCACCATACCATCACTTACGCGTTCAAGCATAGCAGCAGTATGCCCACCACCACCAAAAGTGAGATCGGCATAAATGCCCCCGGGCCTGATATTGAGCCCTTCGATTGCTTCGGTAAGCATGACAGGTTTATGATACATAGTTCGTTCAATCTTCGTCAATTCCTATATCGCCCATAGCCTCTTCAACCAAATCGGGCAGATTTGGAGCACTATTCTCCAACACCTGTTGGTAATTTGCGGTATTCCAGATTTCCAGGTAGGTGAAAAAAGGTGAAAAAGTTACCTCATCGCTGATCTCGGCATAATTGAGCAAATCCTTTGGCAGCAGCAATCTTCCCGAAGCATCAAGATCAACCTCCCTCACTCCGTTAAGCAGATGTCTGATTACTTGCTGATGTTTTTCTTTATATCTGTTAAGTTTTTTTAATTTTAGCAATTCTTTCTCCCAATTGGCTTTGGTATGTAATTCCAATGATTTGGTGAAAATGGAACGTTTGAGTACAAAACCTTCAGACAGGGCATCACCCAGTGACTTCCGGTATGCAGCCGGAAACATCAGCCTGCCTTTGGCATCAACTTTACATTCCTGAGATACTGTGAAAGAAGACATTGAGTTTTTTGCATTTTATTGATCAAATTTAGATAGTTTTTACCACTTTCTACCACTTTCTACCACTTTGTTGATAACTTTTTTGCATTTTTATTTACTTTAATGCCTAATATATAGTGTAATTAATTGATTATTAGCAGTCTATTATTTGATCAACAAGAGATCGGTTATCTGGGATCAGATAAAAATTTTACAACATATAAGCGAACTTCTTTTTAATATTTCAAAAACTCCGGCTATCACCTTGTTCTTGAGGTGGAATTCTACTTGTTATTCGCTAATTTTGCGAAACTATTTCAAGAGGCTTTAACAAGAGGTTTATGCATCAAACTATTGATACACCCATAGCCGGGACAAGATTGATTGATATTGAAAGAGTGTTTGCCGAGAAAAACCCACGCTTGCTCAAACTTATGCCTGGTTTTATCATCCGTTATCTGAAACGGGTAATTCACCAGGATAAGTTGAATAATGCGCTTGAACTTTATAAGGGATTGCAGGGACTCGATTTTATTGAAAAAATTCTTGAAGAACTTGGAGTGAAAATTACTGTTGAAGGGCTTAAAAATTTAACTGTTGATGGCCGCTATATTATTATTGCCAATCATCCCTTGGGTGGTCTTGATGGTATGGCTTTAATGAAAGTAGTAGGCTCGGTTCGCAAGGACATTCTTTTCCCTGTTAATGATTTACTGATGTATTTGCCGAATTTGAAACCGCTGTTTATTCCTCTTAACAAGCATGGAAGAAATGTTGACAATATCCGCCTGTTTGACGAGGCGTTTGCTTCGGATGCTGCAATTCTTTATTTCCCAGCCGGATTATGTTCCCGGAAATTAAAGGGAAATATCATTGACCTTGAATGGAAAAAAACCTTTATAGCAAAAGCCAAAAAATTCAAGCGCGATATAGTACCTGTCCATATTAAGGGCAGCAATTCAAACTTTTTCTATAACCTTGCCAGGTGGCGGGTAAAATTAGGTTTGAAAACGAACATAGAGATGCTTTACCTTGTTGATGAAATGTTTAAGCAAAAAGATAAAGAAATTTTGCTAAAGTTTGGAAAGCCTGTTCCTTACCAGTTTTTTGATGGCTCAAAACGCGACAATGAGTGGGCTGCTTACATGAAAGAACATGTTTATTCATTATCAGAAACTTCAGCACTAAACCACGAATGAATCTTAAAACTTTATGAAAAATATAATCCCACCTGTTTCCCGTTCACTGATTGAAGCAGAACTTAATACTGATCGTTTTGTTCGCATGACCAATAATGGAAACAATGAAATTTACATTGTCAGTTGGCATAATTCTCCCAATACACTCCTTGAAATAGGACGACTTCGGGAAATCTCTTTTCGTGATGCCGGTGGCGGTACTGGCGATGAGTATGATCTGGATGATTATGACAAATGCTATAATTGTTTTGATCAGCTATTGGTGTGGGATCCAGTCGAAAAGGAAATTATTGGGGGTTATCGTTATATTCACGGAAGAGATCAGAAAATTGACAAGGAAGGCAACCTGATTGGGCCGACTGGTAAGCTTTTTAAATTTTCCGAACACTTTTTAAAGAATTACCTGCCGTTTTGCATTGAGTTGGGCAGATCCTTTGTTCAGCCAAAATACCAGCCGATGTACAATATTCGAAAGGGTATGTATTCATTGGATAATATCTGGGATGGGCTTGGAGCTCTCATCGTTGATAACCCAGATATCCAGTATTTATTTGGTAAGATTACAATGTATCCGCATTATAACAGGCAAGCCAGAGATATGATACTGTACTTTCTTCATCGCTACTTTCCCGACAAGGAAAAATTTGCATGGCCTTTTCACCCCTTGAAAGCGGAAACAGAAGACAGTGTATTTGAAGAGCTTTTCACAGGCAATACCTATGAAGAGAATTACAGAATTCTGGTTCAGGAGGTTCGAAAGCGCAAGGAGAATATACCCCCATTGGTGAATGCCTATATGAATCTTTCATCCACCATGCGAACCTTCGGAACTGCAGTAAATTATGGCTTCGGTGATGTTGAAGAAACCGGCATCATGGTTACAATTGGCGATATTTACAACATGAAGAAGTCGCGCCATTTGGATTCGTATAAGAATGAAAACGTTTAGAGAAAAGTGGCAGCGACAGTTGGCAGTAGCAGTTGGCAAGTAGCAGTAATTAATATCTTGAACCCAGAGCCCGAAACACCGAACCTTGAACATCGAACATTGAACCTTGAACCAAATCGCCTCCATGATAATTAAAACAGCGAGCTTCCTGAAGAGCAGCACATCGGTAAGTCAGTGCCCAACGCCGGATCTTCCTGAGTTTGCTTTCATCGGGCGGTCGAATGTAGGTAAATCTTCATTGATCAATATGCTTGCAGGCAGGAAAGGCCTTGCCAAAACTTCCGGTACACCAGGAAAAACTAGGCTGCTCAATCATTTCATTATCAATGATACCTGGTATCTGGTTGACTTGCCCGGATATGGTTTTGCGCGTATTTCGAAGAAAGCCAGGGCGGAATGGGAGAAAATGATCAACGATTATTTAAAGATCAGGCGGAACCTTCTTTGCATATTTCTGCTTGTTGATGCTCGCTTGGCCCCGCAGGCGCTTGATCTGGAAATGATGGATTGGATTTCAGAACAGGGCCGCCCTTTTGTAATTATCTTCACAAAATCGGATAAACTGGGCAAGACAAAACTCGATGAGAATGTAACTACTTACAGAGAACTTCTTATTTCTGAATGGGAAATTCCTCCAGCGACCATTATTACATCTTCAAATACCAAAATAGGTAAAGAAGAGATTTTGGGTCTGATCAATGATCAACTAAAATTGTAAGATAATCTTAGTCAGTGGCAATTATTCAATCTCGATCAAGAGTTGGCTTTTGGATACAGTTTGTCCAACTTTTATGAGAATTTTACCAATTTTACCATCAACAGGCGATAACATCGTGTTATTCATTTTCATTGCTTCAAGCACCAATAACTGATCTCCTTTAGCTACTTTGGCGCCTTCGCGGACAAATATCTTTTTGATTGTGCCAGGTATAAAAGCCATGATTTTTTTTGGATCAACTGGTTGATAAGGTTTTCTCAGCGTGTATTTCTTAGATAATCGTGTCCGGTATTTATCACCGTCAACAATCAATGTTTTGTAACAATCCTGGGCTTCGCTTTCTTTCATTCTCATGTTATTAGGTTCAACAATTTCTTTGATATTTCCTGGGTGAATTAGCCTTTTCCAAAAATTGTAATTAGATTCGGAAAAGTGTGAGTGAAATATCTAAGAGTGACTAAAATGGTGGTATGCCATGCTTTTTATTGGGTCGCACTTCACTTTTATCAGAAGAGATTTCAAGTGCGTGAATCAGTAAACTTCTGGTTTCTGATGGATCAATCACAGCATCAATATAACCATAAGCTGCTGCTACGTATGGATTTGCAAACTTTTCCTTATACTCCTTGATTTTCTGCTTGCGCATTTCATCAGGTTTTTCAGCATTCTTTATTTCATTTTTGAAAATGATATTGGCTGCTCCTTCGGGTCCCATGACTGCAATTTCTGCAGTTGGCCATGCGAACACGAAATCAGCCCGCAAGTGACTGGAGCACATGGCAATATAACCACCACCATAGGCTTTTCGCAAAATCACGGTAATTTTAGGGACTGTTGCTTCGCTGTAGGAATACAATAATTTTGCACCATGACGGATAACGCCGGCATGTTCCTGGTCAATGCCAGGCAAGTAACCAGGCAGGTCAACCAATGTGACCAACGGAATGTTGAAGGCATTGCAGAAGCGAATGAAACGAGCGGCTTTGTCGGATGAGTCTACATCCAAAACACCGGCAAGTACCATGGGCTGGTTCGCAACGAAGCCAACGGTATGGCCTGCCATTCGTGCGAAGCCTATTACTATATTCTGTGCAAACATTTCCTGCACTTCAAAAAAGTCAGAATCATCAACCAGCGATCTTATGATATCCCTGATATCATAAGGTTGCTTTGGGTTCGTTGGAAAGAGGTTTTCGATTTTATAAAGACGGCTGCGAGGGGGTTTTTTAGGGAAAGGATCAGCTTTTTTGATATTGTTCCAGGGGATAAAACTGAACAATCTTTTGATCTGATCAAAGCATTCCTGTTCGCTGTTGGAGAAGAAATGAGCGTTTCCGGTAATTTCTGCCTGTATGC
Organism: Bacteroidales bacterium; assembly: GCA_014860575.1. NCBI lineage: Bacteria > Pseudomonadati > Bacteroidota > Bacteroidia > Bacteroidales > Bacteroidales bacterium. Next base: position 77,649 of record JACZJK010000043.1, on the reverse strand, counting down.
GGGCACCACCTAGTTCTTCCATTGATATTTCTTCACCGAGAACCGTTTTAATTACTTCCGGACCCGTGATGAACATCTTGGAAATCTTATCTACAACAAATACAAAGTCGGTAAGGGCTGGTGAATAAACTGCACCGCCGGCGCAAGGGCCAAGAATTACAGAGATTTGTGGTATAACTCCTGAAGCCTGTGTGTTGCGATAGAAAATTTCGCCATAACCGGCCAGCGAGTTCACTCCTTCCTGGATACGGGCACCACCTGAATCGTTGATACCAATTAATGGAACCTTCAGCTTCATGGCATGATCCATGATTTTCGTGATTTTTTTTGCGTGCATCCAGCCAAGAGATCCGCCGGCAACAGTAAAATCCTGTGCAAAGATGCATACCGGATAGCTGTTGATTGTTCCTGTACCTGTAACAACACCGTCGCCGGGAAGGTATTTGTCACTCATATCAAAATCTTTGCCTGCGTGTTCAACAAACAGGTCGTATTCATGAAATGATTTCGGGTCAAGTAAAGCAATGATACGTTCACGGGCGGTCATTTTACCGGTAGCTTTTTGCTTTTCAATGGCTTTTGCGCCTCCGCCGAGCAGGGCTTCCTGCATTCTTTTCTTAAGTTCGGAAGTCTTTCTATGTAAAGACATAGTATGGATGTTGGTAATTATTCTGTTTTGTCCCTAAATGCGAAAACTGCTTTTCCTCCAAAGGAACACAAAAGTATGTATTTAATCCTGAAACTCGCTTAAAAAGATTTCAACAGCCATATCGAAATAGGCAAGTAATTGTCAGTCAGTGTCTGTAAGTTCGTAAAATATTACTAAATACTGCTGAAATAATTATTTTTGCACGTTCTAATAATAGCCTTATGAACATTGAGAAATTACGGGATTACTGTCTTGCGAAACCTGCTGTGAGTGAAGATTTTCCTTTCGATGAAACTACCCTGGTATTTAAAGTGGTGGGGAAAATATTTGCCTTTACCGATCTTGAAGGAGAACTCAGAATCAATCTTAAATGCGATCCTGAGAGAGCAATCTCATTAAGGGAACAATATCCCGCAATAATGCCTGGTTACCACATGAATAAGAAACATTGGAACCCGTTATAGTTGATGGATCAATTGATATTTCATTATTGCTGGAACTTATTGACCATTCATATGACCTGGTAGTTGAAAGCCTCCCAATGAAAGTAAGATCACAATTTGCAGTCTGAACCTGAATCGCTAACCGTTTTTAACTTCTTTACCAGGTTTCAGATAATTTGCCACCATATCAAGAAGCAGGTAACCCATCAATCCGCCCCAAAGCATACTCATATAGGGGTTTGATGTTATTGCACAAGTGCCTGATTGGCAACCTACGAATTTGAAGTACAAGTAGCCGCCTGCAATACCAAGCGCAAGGCCAATCAACTGGAGGTAATATTTTTTAATTGTTTTCATGTGGTAATAACGTACTGCCTTCTTAAATGTTCTTAGTGTTACCGTATTTGTTTTGGTGTTTAAATCTTAAAAGAAACAGTTGTCATTCCTGCTCCTCCGCGATCAGGGTGCCCTTCACTCAGGTTTTTTACCTCTGCAATATTTTTAAGATAGTCTCTGATAACCTGCCGGAGAACACCATCGCCCTTGCCGTGAATAATTGTAATTTCAGGGATGTTTAAAAATATTGCATCCTCAACATGTTTTGTGACTATTTCAAGGGCTTCATCAGCTTTTTTTCCCCTGAGGTCAATGCTCAATTTAAAATTGGCTGACAGGTCTTGTATGTTTTGATATATGGTGTGATGTCTTGCCCCGGATGAAGTGGACTTTCCTGATGCAGGAGGTTTGGTTGCCACAACTTTATCTGCTTTGACATGCAGAATCATCTGGCCGGCTTCAAGGATTATTTCCTGATCGCGAACTTCAATAATTTGTCCTACAATATTTTGGCTTTTAATTCTGACCCAGCTTCCAACCTGCAATACTGGAGGTGAAGTTGCAGGGTCATCATCATGGTTTGAAGGCTTATCTGATTTAGCTTCTGCTTTTGCCTCCAATGATTGACGATAATCCTTAACATCGTTTCGTAATTTCGTAACAATTTGTTTTTCCGCCTGGCTTTCTTTGATCCCACGGATGGTGTTCTCAATCAGTTTGTTTGATTTTTCAATAATGCGGAGGGCTTCATCTTTGGCTTGTAGAATGATTTTTTCCTTTTCAGTTTTTAAATCAGTGTTCAAACGATTGTATTTTTCAATCATTTCTGCCAAAAATTCGTCAGCGACATTTAAACCGGTTTGTTTCTCCAGCAGTGCAGCTTTTTCTACTTCCAGTTCCTGAAGCAGTTTATCATAATCAATTGCACTTTGGCTGATTTTGCCGGCGGCAATTTCGAGCAGGTTTTTAGGGAACCCAATTTTATCAGCGATTTCAAAAGCATAGGAACTTCCGGGGTTTCCTGTTTTCAGAATAAATAAGGGGGATAAACTTTTCGGGTCGAATAACATTGCTCCATTGGCAATGCCGGCAATGCGGCCGGCAGCCTCTTTAAGATTGGCATAGTGGGTAGTAATGACACCGAAACTTAATTTTTTTGCAAGATCTTCAAGAGCCGCTTCAGCTATAGCTCCACCAAGTTGAGGTTCAGTGCCGGTTCCGAATTCATCAATGAGTATGAGGGTGTTGGACTCGGCATGTTCTATAAAATGCTTCAGGTTTTTAAGATGAGAAGTGTAAGTACTCAGATCGTGCTCCAGGGATTGCTCATCGCCAATATCAATGAAAATATTCCTGAAGATCCCTGCTGTACTATTGTCGTCAACCGGGATCAGCAAGCCACATTGAAGCATGTACTGAAGTAGTCCTGTTGTTTTTAGCGCTACCGACTTACCGCCTGCATTGGGTCCGGAAATCAATAAAATACGCTTTTCATGGTTCAAAGTAAGATTAAGAGGTACAATGGTTTTTTTTTGTGCCCGATGGGAAAGATATAATAGTGGATGAGTGGCATTGATCCAGTCAATGATGGGTTCAGATTTGAAATGCGGCAGGCGGGCATTGATGTCAATGGCAAGCTTAGCTTTTGCCCGTATAAAATCAAATTCACCAAGTATTTGATAATTTGCCAGAAGGGTATCAATATGCGGTCTTATGAAATCGGCAAGGCCGGTAAGTATTTTGATGATTTCCCTGATTTCGGCATTTTCCAACTCACGAATTTCATTATTGATTTCAAAAATCTCAGCAGGTTCAATAAACACAGTTTGGCCTGTGGCGGATTCATCATGCACGAACCCTTTTATCTTTCTCTTGAACGCGGCGGGAACCGGAATTACCTGTCTGCCGTTACGGATAGCGATTTGCAGGTCTTCAACGGTCAGACCCTCTTTTTTAACCTTTGAAAAAATCTGTGCCATTCTGGATTCAGATTCCCTGTGTTTGCGCGCCATACTGCTGCGGATGTCCTTCAAATTAGCAGAAGCGCTGTTTTTTACCAATCCTTTATCATCAATGATCCGGTCAATTTCTTTCAGAATTTTTGGATCAACATAAGCCTGGTTGCTGATGCTCAAAAGATGCTCAACCTTTTGGGGATTTTGTTTCGCAATAAAATGCTGAATTTCTAAAATAGTATTTGATGAAATTCTTAAATCAACCACCGATTCAAGTTCAATTGCTGTACCCGGTGTTTTGATGCGTTTCAGTTCGGTGGTCGGGTCGAAATAATCCTGTCTTGGAAATGAAGCGCCACCGCGCATTAAATTGGTAAGTTCATTCACCTGATTCAGCTTCTTCTGAAGCAATTCTGCATCATCATTGAAACTCAGATCATCAAGAATTTTCTTCCCGAGCGGGCACAGAATATGTTTGCTCAGAATCATCCTTATGGAGTTGAACCCAATCTTTTCTTCGAAATTGTGAGGGTAGATCATTTTCTGTTTCGCCTTTTTCGGCTCGACAAATATACAGCTAACGAAATAAGTAATACCAGGGGAATGACGAGAAGCCAGGCTGAGAGGGCTGATTTTAGAAGAACTGGCTCAGTATTTCCAATATTTACAAATCCTGCCCAGTAATGCGGATGTGCTTTAAGACGGTCCGTAGCTTCAAGGTATTCAAGTTTTGCAGCCTGCAATGCAATGTTTTTATCAGCTCCTGTTGCCAGGTGCTTGTAAAATAGTGTTATCAATTCTGAACTTGAATGGTCGTCAACTTCCCATAATGTCATAATAATACTTGGAACCCCTGCATAGAAGAATCCTCTTGCCATACTCATGATCCCTTCGCCTCGCTGCAAGCGACCATCACCCGTCTGGCAGGCACTTAACACTGCCAGATCAGCATTGAGTTCCAGGTTAAATAATTCGTAGGTATTCAGGTATCCATCATGGATTGAATCCTGAACCTGGGAGAAAACCAGCTTTGAAAACATAGGGTTATCATTGTCAATAAGAGTATGCATAGCCATATGCAATACCTGGTAGTCCGGAGCTTTTTCCTTGAAATTGCTTTCAGATGCATTACTTCCGGTTAAAGCAACGCCCCTGAATGAACGGATCAATGATTTTGCTTCGTCAATGGCCCAGGGAATCGTCAGTAATTCATTGTGTCTGGCTGCAGAAACAGTAATGGAATCGGATCCGAAGCCATAGCTCGGGGCGACTGCAAATATTTTTCCATTGGTTCTGACATTGACCCTTTGTTTCTTTTGCATCAAGGTTGCTGAGTAGGCATAACTTACAGGAGTGGTTTTGATAAGGTAGGGGAGTAGTTTAAAATCTAAGCTACCAGAGGTTTTATCATTTGTAAGCAGTACCTCAAAAGGCAGGTAACCGAGCTGATTGTCTGGAACGATGATAAGTTTGCGGCCAGCAATGATTTCTTCAACCGGTTTTATCAGCGCTTTATATATTTCGTGAGATGAGCTTACGAATTCGTTGTAATCACTAAGAGTATATGATTCGATGTTTCCACCACTCAGGTGCTCACGTAAGCCTTCCAGGTTAGCCTGAAAATCTTTTGGCAAGGTAAACCGGAACCCGTTTGAAGAACTATTCGTAATGGCAAAGATGTATAATTCCTGCTCGCTCAACGTGAATTCGATAAGTGCCTGATCATCATCAAGATTCTTCTGAAGTTCCGGAAGGGGTGTAATACTCAGGTCAAAGCGAAGTGCATAATAATCAGGGTATTGCTGATAAATGGCATTGATGAGGCTGTCGTAACGCTGGTTGAGATTAAATGTAATGGACTGCCAGAGATTAATTTTCTTTTCATCGGGTTGATTGGCCAATCTCTCTTCGTGAATCAACTGGTTGTAAGAATCAAGGCTAAGGGTCAGATCTCTTTCGAACCTTTGAACTTCGTCAGGTACACGGGCGAGTTGCCTTGCTTCAAGATCATTCAACGATGAAAGTAGGACTGCAGCTTTGCCTTTTTCAGAATATTCGAAGGCTTTTTCAAGGTAGATTCTATCATTTGTGCTCTTATATAAATCAAGTGAGCAATCCAAAGCTCCAATGAGGATTTCAGAAGTAATGCCGGTAATTATCAGCTTACTTTCATTGCTTAGATAAGCACTCCTTATTTTATTGATAAGATTTGAGCTGAGTTCGTAAGTTTCAAGGGAAGTTAAAAGATGAGAGTCTTTTTCTTCACTCTTATACAACTCATGTAATGTTTTAGCTTTAAGATATAATGAATTAATTAAGTATTGATCTGGTAAGAGTTGATCAGGGTGAGGATTTTGCAAAGGATCTTTGTCGCTGAAATTTATTGCCAGTGATATTATTGACTCCTGGAAAGTATTAAGAGCCATTGCGTAGTCACCTTTTTCAAGATAATTGCTACCAATCCTGAATAATGTATTGGAATAATCTCTATCGTTCGATCCTAATTTCTCCAGGTAAATATTTTTTGCTTTTTGAAGCAGTTCATGTGATTCATTAAACCGCTTTTCCCTGGTAAGGAATCTGGAATATGTTACGTATGATAATGCCGTTTCTGTATGTCTGGCTCCGAAAATACCAATGCTCTGATCAATAGCTTTTATATAAAAGAGTTCAGCCTGATAGTAATCGGCTAACAGGCTGTAAAGGTTGGCCATGTTTCTGTAAGTTGCAATATTTGATGGTGTTATACGCTCTTCATTTATGCTCTTTTGGTAATATTCAATGGCTTTTGGGTAATCTTCTTTTTTTTCATAGTAGTAGCCCATGCTCAGATTTGCTGCTGAAATATGTGGATGATCAGGGCTAAGATTCTGCTGAAATATTGCCATTGCCCTGTTGATATAATTAAATGCCCGCTCATAATCGGTAAAGCTATTATAAATATTGGCTTTGTTGAGATAGATGATTCCGATCGAAATATTATCAGGACCAAACCCTTTCAGAAAAATATTTTCAGCCCGATCATAGTATTCAATAGCCCGGTCTATTTTTCCGGAGAGTTGGACCATCCTTCCGAAATTAAGATAAAATCTACCCAGGGATATATCATCAGTTTCATAGATTTGCTCATAAACGCTCTGCGCTTTTGAGAAATAATGTCCAGCAAGAATATAATCACCCAGTGTGGCATAAAGAATACCAGTGTTCATAAAGCACAAACCAACATGTCTGTTTTCACTGATTTCGCCCAGTTCGATGATGTTGATTGCTTTTTGATAATAGCCCATCGCCTGATCAAAAAGTCCCAGATAATACGAGGTTATACCTAGATTATTAAAGGTCAATACAAGATTGGTATCGGTTTCGCCTGAAATCCTTTTTCTGATGCTGACTGATTTATTAAATGCATCAATTGCTGGGTCGTGGTTGCCCTGGTTCAAAAAAATGGCACCTTGCTTATGATAATAATCAGCCCATAGCTCTTCGTCTGCATTATCACCCTTTTGCAATAACACCCGGGATTTCCCCAAAAAAATCAAAGCACTGTCGAATTCCTGCTTGCTGCGCTTAATATCAGCCATGTGAAGATAAGTATTTACCAGATCGGTGTTATGACTAGTCTGATCAGATTGATATAAAAATTGCCTGAAATTCAGCAAGGCGCTGTCTGGCTGATTTGCGTGGAATTGTTTCATTGCAAGCCGAAACAAAGTTTCAGGTTCAACCGATTTGCCCTCAGTTCCATTGCCATCTATTGTAATGAAAACCAATATTATGACCACCAGGCAATGGATAGTAAAATGATGCCGTCTCATCAGAAACTATTAATAGATGCAGGATTTGTGCAAAGGTGTAAAAAAAATTTGATGTTTAGTTTAACAATACAAAATTCTTTGCAGCAAGGCAATCAGGATGAAAAAGTAAAATGCATAAAAAAAATAAAGGGCGCCGGTCGGGGCGCCCTTACTGCGTCGGGGGGAACGGATCGATTAATCAGAAGTTATGATCATGACGCGGGTATCTTGAACCGGATTAAAACCTTCGGTGTACATGCGAAGGAAATATGTTCCGGAAGCTAATGCTTCTTTTTTGTACGTTACCTGGTAAATACCTTCAGCCTGAAATTCGTTTACCAGGATAGTGATGAGTTTGCCATCCATGCCATACACCGCCAGGTTCACAAGGGATGGGTTGGCAACCCTGTAATTGACAGATGTTTGGATTGAAAAAGGATTAGGATAATTGGCCATCAACTCGCTCCTGTCTTTTTTGTAATTAATAACCGGCAAAGTGATTTTTGGAGAGATCATTTCAGCAGTTGCACCTGCAAAATGACTTTCTTCGCCTATGCTAAAAGCAATTTCATCCTGTTTTAAGAAGCTAGCTGATGTACGAACTCTCAAAGTGATAATCTCTTCGCCTTTGTTTAAGATTTGTGATTTGACGTTGGAATTGGCAGCGCTTAAAATTATCCTGTCCGGATGTATTACATAATCAAATTCACTGATGGCAGATTCGATGCCCAGCACTTCTATCAAATGTCCCGGATAGCTGATAGAAAGATGCATTCCAGTTAACTCAGTGAGTTCATCCATTTTAATTGCGATACTTAATTCTTCATTATGCAAAGCCTCAAGGTTTTCAATTGATGCGAAATAAGCTATTGGTGAATTGGAAATACCTGGATCAAAAGCTCCGCCGGTATCGCCCGTACTTGTGCCGCCAATCCCTTTTTCACTGCCAGCGCTTTTCATTCCATCTACTATAGCAGTAACTTCTTCAAAAATCCATTCTCCGGCGGGAAATGGGTTTCCATGAACCAAATAACTTACTAGTATGTTAGAGAAATCAAAACCGGTAATTTGACCGTCATTGTTTACGTCAGCAGCCAATTGCTGGATAGGATTTAACAACTGTTGTCCGTTAATGTGTTTCAAAACTTTTAGTGCGCTGACAACTGAAACACCACCGGCAGGCAGATCGCAAGTTCCTGTTAATGTATATAAACCATAGGGAAGATCCGGAAATTCATAATAACCATCTGCATTTGTGATAGTAGTTGCAACAAGGTTTCCGGTTTCGTTATAAAGCAACACAGTTACATCTGGTATAACCCGTATGCCATCATTATGATAGCTTACTGTTCCATAAAGGGTGGAAACCTGTGAAGACAGATTCATGGCCATTAAGCTCATCAGCAAAACGGCTAAGGTCTTAAATGTGTAAAGTTTTCTCATTGCTTCTGATGTTGAATTGGCAATTTGTTTTTTGGATTGACTTACGCTGTTAGTGATGGCAAAACAAGTGTAAGCTTTAAACCTTTATCAGAAAAAAGACAAAAGGTAACACAAAAACACAAAAAAAAATTAAAAAAAATGTAAAATATAAGATGCCTCGACGCAAATATTTGATAAAGAGCAAGATATAACCACTGAAAATAAATTTATTTATTTGAAATAAACTGTCAACAATGTATTTCTTGTAATAATCGTGTGAAAAACATGCTGTACATCGCAACTTCCCCAATGCAAATATAGCCAATGTTTCAAATGTTGATATGTTTTGTGAAGAATATGTTAAACAAGAGATTTAATTCTAGCCATATATTATTGGTTCATAGCGCCGTGGGAGCTTCTGAATTACGCAGAATTGAACAGATGCCTTAAAATGTAATCAAAAACCAATTGTTAATAAAAAACGCCTCTGTAAATTGCATTAAATCAATGAAATATAACATAAATTGCAGTGGCAGGAAAAAAAAAATTGTAATTTCGCGTTACCTTTTAACAAAATCCGGATAAAGGAATGAACAAGATGCAATACTCCGATGAAGAGATCCTGGAAGGGATCAAGTTACGAAAAGCTGTGGTATTAGAATTCGTATATGAAGAATGCTATCCACTCATTAGAAATTTGGTTCTTAAAAATTCTGGAGAAAAAGAAGATGTGCAGGATCTCTTTCAGGATGCAATGGTTATCTTGTTCAAAAAGGTTAAAGACAACGGACTAACACTGCAATGCACTTTTAAGACTTATTTATTTAGTATTTGTCAGCACTTATGGTTGCAGCGGCTTGAGAAAAGAAAGAAAGACACATCAGTATTCAAGAGAGTATCAATAACAGCTGAATTGCAAGAGGAAGAATTAATTGAAATTTTTGATGATGAGGAAGAAAAATTTAGGATTTACCAGAAACATTTTCTTAACCTGGATCCGGAATGCCAGCAAATACTTAAATTGTTTCTGAAAAAATCCACAATCCGAGAAATTGCTGATTTGCTGGGATACCAAACAGAAGAATACACGAAGGTTAAAAAGTACAGATGTAAAGAAGAATTGAAACGTAGAATAGTTAACGATCCAGAATATAAAAATTTATTTTAAGACCTAGTATCATGACAAACCATTCGAGAAAAATAGAAAATTATTTGGCCGGTGAAATGTTGCCGGAAGAAATTCAGAGTTTTGAACTTGAACTAAAGCTCAATACACAGTTATCGAAAGAGTTTAACCTCTCACTAGAAATTGATGAAATGATCAATGAAGATGAAGATATATTATCTTTCAGAAATCAATTGCGGGAAATTCATGACCGTAAATCTTCGTCGTCAACTAAAATATTCTCCCTGCGTGATTTTAACAGGCGCTGGTATTACGCTGCGGCCAGTATTACATTGCTGATAATGATTTCCGGAATGCTTTACCTCATAATACCAAAAGATTATAGCAATGAGCGCTTATTCAGTATGTACTACAATACCGAAAAAGTTCTCAACGTATCCCGTTCGGCTGATAATCAACTTCTTGATGCTCTTATAAAGTACCAGCAAAAAGAGTTTTCAGAAGCCGCGCGGCTGTTTGAGGCTATCTTGCGCGAAGATGAAAAAAACATTGTGATCAGGTTTTACAGTGGCATTGCCTACATCGAAACTCAATACTACAACGATGCTATTGTTGCATTCAAGAAAATACTTGAAGGTGAAGACAACCTGTATACTGAACATGCAAGTTGGTTCCTGGGCTTAACCTATCTGAGAATTAATGAAACCGAGAAAGCAATAAGTGCATTTGATAACATTCTGCGTGATTCTGGAAATTACTATCATGCACAGGCTGAGGATATTTATACTAAACTGACTAAGAGGAACTAATAAGATATTTTATTCTGATTGAATTGGTTTGATTTTTGGTTTGATTTTCCCCGTCGTTGAGGCAACAACGGCGGGGTTTTTTAAAGAACACTTTTTTTTACTTTACTGCATTCAGTTTCTCAATCACAGGGGAGTATTGTTTTCCTTGCGATGCTAATATTGAGTTTCGTTGGCACGAAAAATCTCGACGCACTGAGTTCCGGAAAAAAGAAAATCCTGTAACGCCAGACTTCAGTAGGAGGCCGAGTAATAACCACTAAGGAATGGGTTCCGCAGGAACGAAACATGGATATGAAAAGGTGAAATGTACCGATCCTGCGGGCTCTCCAGGTAGTTGGTTGGATTTCATGATCACTGAACTAAAGTCCAGCTTCACAAGATGAGGCGAGTTTTCATCTCTTAATTTAAGAAAGATCCTGCTAACATTTTTTGAGCCGGAAGCGCCTGCCCTCAGTGCATCTTTGCAATACTTTAGCCTTTATAAAGCCTTTTGTTTTCGCAGTATGAGGAAAACATAAGCGCTGAAAATCGCTGTGGTAATGAGTTGGAGATAAATCGGTGTTGAGATCAACCCACCCTGGATCATGGCAAAGCTTAGCATACCAAATTTAAGTGCATAATAAAAGACTTTGCTGCCAATGATTGCAACAGCCATTGCAGCAAACTGATTGCGGATTACTTTGCCCAGTGCAAAAAATAGCCAGACGTTCAAAACCAGCTCCAGCGAGATTAAAAGCGACTTTAGGAAAACAGGGTGTGCTGAGATCGCAAATGAAAAGAGTGGGAGCGTTAAGGCAAGCAGATATGCGTTACGCTTCGTGGTGTGAGCAATTGCCAGTATTAGCATGATGCGCATAGGTTCAATCAGGTAGATCGGAACTGCAAGCATGTGGGAAAGCGCCGGTAGAAAGAAAACAAAAGCCAGTGCAGCTACATCAATTAGAATGGTGCGTAAACGCAGTGCGGAAGTGGAAACGATAGTTGTGCTCATTATTCTGACAGTTTTAAGATTAAGCAGCGGTCAGTTGCAAATTTAATTTTTTTCTGTTTACAGCCGTTTTTTTCTTTTTTATTGTCTGATTCTTCATACATGGCGGCAATGTTTTTTATACTTTGAGTATCTTTACAGCAAAATTTTTAGCAAGGCAATATTGCCAGATTCCTGTAATAGCTTGAACCATCTGAAGCTTGTAATATGAAAAGACGAGATTTTTTGCAAAAAACAGCGGCTGCTACCCTGGTCGCGGGAACTGCCTTTAAATTTGGAAGTTTTTCTTCGCTATGGGCGATGGAAGCCTCAGCTGTCAATGACAAGCCATACGACCTGGTTGCTGTGCGCAATGGCGAACCCGAGGCTATGTTCGACAAGGCAATTGAATCACTTGGTGGTATTGGTAAGTTTGTAAAACCTGGGCGAAGTGTTGTTGTAAAGCCAAATATCGGCTGGGATGTGAGCCCCGAAAGAGCTGCAAATACGCACCCCGGCTTAGTAAAACGGATTATCGAACATTGTTTCCAGGCCGGAGCAAAAGATGTTTTCGTTTTTGATAACACTTGCGATCTTTGGACGGCATGTTATAATAATAGCGGAATAGAAACTGCTGTAAAAAGTGCCGGCGGAAAGATGGTTCCCGGAAATGTTGAAAAAATGTATCATGAAGTGCAAATACCTGGTGGAGAGAAGCTGAAAACGGCCCTGGTTCACGAGACTATTTTGAATTCAGATGTTTTTATTAATGTCCCAATACTCAAGCATCATGCATCAGCACGTGTTACGATTGCTATGAAAAATCTTATGGGAATAGTATGGGATCGCAGGTTTTGGCACAGGAATGACCTTCACCAGTGTATTGCTGATTTTTGCCTTTATTCAAAGCCAACGCTAAATGTTGTGGATGCTTACCGGGTTTTAACCCGTAATGGGCCGCGTGGAGTGTCGGAGGCAGATGTTTTATTAACGCGCAACCTGCTTGTTTCAACTGATATAGTTGCCATTGATGCAGCCGCAACCCGTGTTTTTGGTTCGGAACCGGATGAAATTCCACACATTGTAATTGGTCATGATATGGGCATCGGGAATATGAACCTCCAGCAACTCTCAATCAACCGTATTAGCATGTAAAACATGTTCAAACCACACAATCTTAAGAAATTAAGGGTCTTTGTTTCAATAGTGTTTCTGCTTTCTCTTTCCTTTATCTTTTTAGATACCAAAGAAACCTTCCCGGTCTGGTTCAGGGAATCCTTTTTGTTTCTGCAATTGGTTCCTTCTGTTATTCAGGCTACAACCGTCATTGGATGGATGGCACTGGGCATTCTGGTTGTGATAATTCTTACCTTACTTTTTGGCCGGATTTATTGTAGTTTCATCTGCCCACTGGGCATCCTGCAGGATGTAATAACAAGAATCGCAAATTTGTTCCGGAAAAAGAAACGCAGGTTCAGGTTTTTAAAGGCCAGGAATATACTTCGTTATAGTCTTCTTATAGTAGTTGTTGCTGCGTCATTTTCAGGATTTATAATCATTTTAGGCTGGCTTGATCCATTCAGTGTTTTTGGCCGTTTTATGACCCATGCAGTCAGGCCAGTGTATATCTATATAAACAATGGTATATCCTCCCTGCTTTTCAGCATTAATAATTATTGGCTGAACCCGATTGAATTTCGTGCGTATAGTTGGGCATCAGCAGGAGCAGTTGTTGCATTAATGACCCTGGTGGTTTGGATGGCTGCCGCTTATGGCCGGCAGTATTGCAATACGGTTTGTCCGGTAGGAACATTTCTGGGTTTATTATCAAAATTCTCGCTCTACAAAATCAGGCTTGATCAGCAACTTTGCAACTCATGTGGATTGTGCCAGCAGGTTTGTAAAGCGGGCTGCATCAACACCAAAGAGAAATCAGTTGACATGTCCCGCTGCGTAGGTTGTTATAACTGCCTGACAGCCTGTAAATCAAATGGGGTGTTATATAGCATTGGGCTTCCAATTACTTCAGATGCTTCGCACAATTCTTCAAGGAGGCAATTTCTGGGCAGTTCGGCTTCACTGGTGATTGCCACTGCCGGCCTTGCAAACACTATAGATCAACCACAGCATGAGAATCCTACAACAATACCTGAAGAGAAAAACTTTCCCGTTTCGCCACCGGGATCAAAAAGTCTTGACCACTTTGTTTCAAAATGTATTGCCTGCCACCTTTGCGTGAGTGTATGTCCAAAGCAAGTACTACAACCCTCCCTTTTTGAATATGGGCTGAAAGGATTTCTGCAACCACGAATGGATTACCATACGAGCTTCTGTAACTTCGATTGCACTTTATGCGGCGAAGCATGTCCGACCGGTGCAATTTTGCCGTTAACACTGGAACAAAAACACGTTGAGCAGATAGGGAAGGTTGTATTTATCCGCCGCAATTGTATCGTGCGAACCGATCTCACCGACTGCGGTGCCTGTTCGGAGCATTGCCCTACCAAGGCTGTGATTATGGTTCCCTGGCGGAAGGTATTGCTGATTCCAGAAGTCAAGCCCGAGATTTGTATTGGTTGTGGCGCGTGTGAATATGCTTGTCCGACCAAACCCTTCAAAGCCATTTATGTGGATGGAAATAAAGTTCATCAAATCGCTGACAAACCTGAGGTTCTGGAACAGCTTGCAGCACCAAAACCGGAAGATGATTTCCCATTTTAATAAAAAAACCCACCAGTATATAACCAGCGGGTTTACAAGTATCAGATTCAAGTTCTTATGAAAGCCGGGCCCTTTTAAGTAAATCATCGGAATTCAGCAGCGCATCCACATACTGAGCGCGTTTGTAAACAAAAGGATCATTGAGCGTAGCAGCCGACAATTTGCCCTGGAAAGCCTTCAGACTATCGTAGCCTTTTGCCTCCATCCAGGCTTGTAAATCGCTGAGCATTTTCGCAATATGTTCAGGCTTATGACGATATAAGACGCTGACCACCTGTACGGCATCAGCCCCGGCAAGGATCATAGCAGCAATGTCTTTTCCTTCAAACACTCCTGTACTACTGCAAATATTGGCATTCACTTTATTGTAGAGCAAACCTGTAAAACGCAACGGCAAACGCTTGTCATTGGCATCGCTCAGGTTCCAGGGAGTAATATGCTTTTCTTCATCCACATTAATTTCGGGTTGAAAAAGCTTGTTAAAAACTACCAGGCCGTTTACACCCAAATCATCAATCTGTTTAATAAAATGCAGCGGATTGGTGTAAAAAGGGCTGAGCTTAACGCTTACAGGAATCTTTAGTTTGCCTTTTATAGCTTTGATAATGTCAAGTTGTTCTTCCTCTATTGATTTCCCATCATTGGTGAACTTTGTTGGGATCGCAAAAAAGTTCAGTTCGAGGGCATCAACACCTGTTTGTTCAATGAGTTGTGCATAATCAACCCATGATTCTTTGTACACTGCATTCAAGCTGGCTATCAATGGAATCTCTAGGCTTGCTTTCGCTTTTCTGAGATTTTCGAGATGGGCTTGGGGGCCGGCATGTTCAATACTCGGGAAAATACTGATCATTTCAGCATGGCGTTCATTGTACTCGCCAAGATCTTCTTCCATCTGGTATCGTTCTAATTGGATTTGCTCTTCAAAAAGCGATTTGTACACAATGGCAGCTGCACCGCTATCTTCAATCCTTTTAAGTACCGACGGATCGGTGCTGAGGTTCGAACTTCCAGCGATAACAGGGTTCTTAAGATTAAGTCCGAGGTAAGTAGTATTCAGGTTTGTCATATCTTTTGCTTTGAGGTTAGTGACGGATGATTATTAGTTTCTAATTGCTGACAAATATACAATCTTCGGCTGGAATTGTTCATCATTTTTTGGTTTCCATCCAAAGAGGCCTGATTAATCTCATAGAAAATGTATTTACGGATAATCGTGTATGGCAGATAATGCACAAATAGCAATCAGCTATTTTGCCTGGATTAATCCTCTGGAATGCTTGCCCGGCTGACTCCTGAAAAAGAGGTAATTTATAATGCTTACAAATAAGCTTACGCTATGTGTAAGATGAAAATAATTCAACTTTATTGAGTAATTTCGCCGGGAATTTGCGAATATCCAAAAGTGCTAAAAAACAGATTCTTAAATATATAGACTATGACCAAAAAGAGAAAATTCATTACTTGTGATGGCAATTATGCAGCCGCGCACATTGCTTATATGTTCAGCGAAGTTGCTGCCATTTATCCTATCACTCCTTCCTCAAACATGGCTGAATATGTTGATGAGTGGGCTGCCCACGGCCGCAAGAATATATTCGGTGAAACCGTGTTGGTGACCGAAATGCAATCAGAGGCTGGTGCAGCCGGAGCAGTTCACGGATCTTTGCAAGCCGGAGCGCTTACAAGCACTTACACAGCATCACAAGGTTTGCTGCTGATGATCCCCAATATGTATAAAATTGCCGGCGAACTGCTTCCCGGAGTATTTCATGTATCAGCCCGCAGTATCGCAGCACAGGCGTTATCAATTTTTGGTGATCACAGTGATGTAATGAGCACCCGCCAAACCGGTTTCGCGATGCTTGCAACAAGCAGTGTGCAGGAAATCATGGATATTGCAGCAGTAGCGCATCTTGCTGCTATTAAATCCCGTGTTCCTTTCCTGCATTTCTTCGATGGTTTCCGTACTTCGCATGAGGTTCAGAAAGTAGAATATTTCGATACCGAAGAATTAGCCGGACTAGTTGACCACAAAGCATTACAAGAATTCCGCGATCGCGCACTCAACCCTGAGAATCCTGTTACACGTGGTACAGCACAGAATCCTGATATTTATTTTCAGACCCGCGAAGTGGCAAACAGGTTTTACGACGCTTTACCCGACATCGTTGAAAATTACATGCAGGAACTCTCGGCTAAATGCGGACGCGAGTATCATCCTTTTATGTATTATGGTGATCCTGAAGCAGAAAATATAATTGTAGCGATGGGCTCAATTACCGAAACCATCCGTGAAACCGTAGAATATCTGAACGCGCAGGGTAAAAAAACAGGCGTTGTTGTAGTTCATCTTTATCGTCCCTTCTCTGAGAAATTTTTTTTCAATGTACTGCCAAAGTCGGTAAAACGCATTGCTGTATTGGATCGAACCAAAGAACCTGGCTCCATTGGCGAACCACTTTATCTTGACATAAAAAGCATGTTTTATGGAAAGGATAATGCGCCGGTTATTGTTGGAGGCCGCTATGGCTTGAGTTCCAAAGATACATTTCCATCGCATATTGTTTCGGTATTTGCCAACCTTGAGCAAAATGAACCTAAAAACGATTTCACCATTGGTATTGTTGATGATGTTACTTTCAAATCATTAGCCGTTCAACCGCAAATCAACGTACTGCCCAAAGGCACTTTCAGCGGAAAGTTTTACGGTCTTGGTTCGGACGGAACAGTTGGCGCCAACAAGAATTCCATCATGATCATTGGCGATCACACCGATAAATACGCCCAGGGATATTTTTCGTACGATAGCAAGAAATCAGGCGGTTTCACGGTATCGCACCTTCGGTTTGGCGATAAACCAATCCGGGCGCCTTATTTGGTGAAGAATTCGGATTTTGTGGCTTGCCACGTGCCGGCATATCTGGGTAAATACGACATGATCTCAGGTTTAAAAAGAGGAGGTGTATTTCTGCTGAACAGTATCTGGGATGCCGAAGAAACCAAGGAACGCCTTCCTGATGACATGAAGAAATACATGGCCCAAAATGAGATAAATTTTTATATCATCAACGCTACAAAAATTGCAGTTGAAATCGGGTTGGGCAATCGTACGAACACAATTATGCAATCGGCTTTCTTCAAGATTGCCGATGTAATTCCTTACGATGAAGCTTTAACCCATATGCGTAAAGCCGTTATCAAGTCGTTTGGCAAAAAGGGCGAAGAAGTTGTCAATATGAACTTTGCCTCAATAGAACGTGGCGCTGAACTTGAAAAAGTTGAGATCCCGGCAGAATGGGCCAATATCAATGTCCAGGTCACCACCGATGATCGCGATATCCCCGATTTTATCCGCAATGTGGTTGAACCTATGAACGCGCAACGTGGCGATGAACTTCCTGTAAGCACATTCCTTGGCCGCGAAGACGGAACTTTCCCACAAGGAACAACAGCATACGAAAAGCGTGGTATTGCTGTTGACGTACCCATGTGGATTCCTGAAAATTGTATTCAGTGTAACCAGTGTGCTTTTGTTTGCCCTCACGCTTGTATTCGTCCGTTCCTGATCAATGAGGAAGAAATGCAGCAATTGCCCGAAGGCCTTGACACCCTGACAGCCATTCCAAAAACATTTGATGGTTATAAGTACCGCATCCAGGTAAGTCCGCTTGATTGTACCGGTTGCGGCGTTTGCGTTGATGTTTGTCCTTCAAAAGTAAAGGCCCTTGAGCTTATGTCACTCGAAAGTCAGCATCACGAGATCGAAAACTGGAACATGGTTTCAAAGCTTGTTTCATACAAAGACACTATTGTTCCAAAGGATAAATCAGTCAAGAACAGCCAGTTTGCACAACCGTTGTTTGAATTCTCAGGAGCCTGCGCCGGTTGCGGTGAAACTCCATACGTAAAACTTGTGACCCAACTCTTTGGCGAGCGCATGATTATTGCCAACGCAACAGGATGTTCTTCCATTTATGGCGGTTCAGCACCTGCAACTCCTTATACTGTGAATAAAGATGGGCACGGGCCGGCCTGGGCCAACTCGTTGTTCGAAGACAATGCAGAGTATGGATTAGGGATGGCACTTGCATCACGCAAATTACGCGAAAGAATTGCGTTGCGCATGAAAGACGCACTTTCCAATGGCATCGGCGACACAGCCAGGGAAGCTTTCAGTTACTGGCTCGAAGTGATGGATGATGCTGAAAAATCGAATGGCGCATCATTGAAAGTAGTCGAAGCCCTGCAAGGACTCAATCATCCACTTGCCAGTGAAATTCTCAACCTGAAACATTATCTCACCAAGAAATCAGTCTGGATTTTTGGTGGCGATGGCTGGGCCTATGATATTGGCTACGGTGGTTTGGATCACGTGATTGCATCAGGTGAAAATGTGAACCTGTTGGTGCTGGATACTGAAGTTTACTCGAACACCGGTGGACAGGCTTCCAAATCAACCCCGGTCGGAGCTGTTGCGAAGTTTGCTGCTTCAGGCAAAAAGATCAGGAAAAAAGATCTCGGAATGATGGCCATGAGCTACGGCTATGTTTACGTAGCCCAGATTGCCATGGGTTCCAGCCAGTCACAGGCCTTAAAAGCCATTCGTGAGGCAGAAGCTTATCCCGGTCCATCGGTTGTGATTGCTTATTCACCATGTATTGCACACGGTTTACGTTCGGGCATGGGCATGACCCAGGAGCAGACAAAACTGGCAGTGGAAGCAGGCTACTGGCATAATTACCGCTTCAATCCTACGCTTGAAGAAGAAGGCAAGAATCCTTTTGAACTTGATTCAAAAGAACCCGATTGGAGCAAGTTCCAGGAATTCCTTCATAGCGAAGTACGCTATACTTCGCTTGTGAAAGCTTTCCCTACCGAAGCAACCGAGCTCTTCAAAGCAGCCGAACAAAATGCAAAATGGCGCTACAACGCCTACAAACGTATGGCCGCTATGGAGTTCTAAAATTACCGGTAAATTTAAAAACAACAGGACCCGACTGGCTTTCAAACCTGTCGGGTCTTTTTCATTATTTTTGTCACAAAATATTCAATACCATGAGAAAAATCAGCCTGGTTTTATCGAGCATTCTGCTTGCACATGTTTTATTCCTTCCTGCGTGTTTTCCACCTTTTGAACCAAAAGAACCTGCAACGATAACTGATACAATCGTTTCGGATACTATCCCTGTACCCGAATTAACCGAAGCTGAGCTTGCCAAAATCCCTATCGGGGAGCAGGCTGTGATGGCAACGCTTTATACACAACAGGCCGCAGAATATCGTGCGTTGTGTTATCAAACGTTTAACCTTGCACGCTTCATGCTTGAACGTGATTTACGCGATAATAATGTGAACTCACCCCGGGCGATCATCTGCGATATTGATGAAACCTTGCTTGATAATAGCCCACATAGCGCCAAATGCATCGAAAACCAAACTTCTTATCCTGATTTCTGGGATGAATGGTGTGAGTTGGGCAAAGCCAGGGCTTTACCCGGCGCTGTTGAATTTTTGAACCTGGCCCGAAACTACGGAGTTTCCATATTTTATATTACGAACCGCCGCGATCATTTACAGGAAGCAACAATGCGAAATATGCGTGAGTTGAACTTTCCCCAGGTTGAAGACAAGCATATGATGTTTCGAACCGCCGAATCCGGAAAAGAGAACCGAAGGATGGCCGTTGCCCGCAAGCATCATATTACCATGCTTATCGGGGACAATCTGAATGACTTTACCGATGTGTTCGAAAACAAAAGCGCGGCAGAAAAGCTTGCCCTTACTGATAGCCTGCACCTTGAGTTTGGCAGAAGGTTCATAGTTCTACCCAATGCCATGTACGGCGACTGGGAAGGAACTCTTTACAATTATAACTTTGCAATCAGCGACTCAGCCAAAATGGCCATCCGAAGACAATGGATGGAATCATTTTGATATTGTGTGAAGCATTGCGTTAAATGGGAGTTAGATCAGATTTAAAAGAAAACTGTATCCGTTATACGCTGTTTTGCACAGGCTTGTTTTATTTAAAGTTCCTTTCAAAAAGATCCTCGTTTTCAAAATAGTTGTCCGTAGTTAATGAGTAGATACAAGGGTCTTCAAATCCTAAATATCCGTCATATTGCTTTGCGAATACACTTACCACCTGGAAGTGGCTGTCCAAATGAATCCATAGCATTGGGTAATGTCTTGAAAATTTCTGTCGTTTGGTGTAAACTAAAGTCACTCTCTTACAAGCAAGGTCATCTTTGTTCCCTTCACAGCAAAAATCAGTTTCAGAAAACTTTTGATTCACGAGTAGTCTAATATCACAATTAGGATTAATCTCTTCTTCTAATTGTGATTTTTGTCGTTTACAAGTCAGGTTGTGAAGTCCTGCTAGTGAAGTGATTTGGTAAGGTTGTCCCAAAATTTCTTGAACATCTTCCAAATTCATTCCAATTTTAATCTGTCTTATTTCAGTCGCGGAAAATTCTCCTGCCAGGTCTCGTTTATCCATTGACAAGTTAACCGTAATAAATGCGATTACGATGAAGACTGAAATTAATATTGTATGCTTAAGTTTCATTTTTCAGTTTGTGCATTACGTTCCGTAACTATACACAGGGCGGGATTTAACCGATGAACATCCTACGAAGAGTTGCTTTTCAAATACTAGTTTCCTGTCAACGAAGCACTGAATCGCGACTTGTGGATAGTTTGCTGATAGCACTAGTTGTTCTTTCCATGTATTTTCATAAGGTTGTTTTCATAGAGTCCACCAGCGTCCACACGCGTAATATCAGCAATGGAAAGCATAAGCATACCTCTATCTAATGTGGACATTGTTCCAAATTCTTTAATAACAATTGTTTCAGAGTCCATTTCTTGAAGTTGTCCAATAATTGTCCAGGCTGAGTTGATGTCCTGAATTTGAAGGCTCACGTAACCAAAAGCCTTGTCAATTGATTTTATAATGCTTTCAATCGAGTCAACACTGATGTCTGCAAGTTCTTTAATCTGCTCTTGTCTTGTGATTATTTTGGAAGCACTTTTTATTTCGTTATTGCCCCATCGAATTCTGGTAATGTCTTGTCGTCTAAAAATTATGACTCCATTATAAAAACCGTCGTCGCTGTAATTCTCCAACAGAATAAAATTGTTGTTAAAAACTCGAATAAAACCAAAAAACGATTCGTCATAATGGTCTGTAAAGACATCGACAAAGATTCCTTTTGTCTGAAGTGTTTCAAGTGTCTTTTCTGCTAAATTCATGGTTGCTATGTCTTGTTACAATTAGTGCTAACGGCCTATGCTCCTCTAAGTGCGGGATTTCGAGGCACTTCACTTCCCGTTTAGTAGTTAGTATACTTGATGTAATTACTTTCATATCAGCACTTTCGCCCGCATTAAGTATAGCCAATGTTGTGGTGTCGTTATTTTTTAACACCATTCAATTAATTTTTTATCAAATTCAATAATCGGAATTTCCGTACATCCACCAATTTCATCAGCATTCACGTCATTTTCGTTGTCGGCTAAAATCCATTTTCCGCTTTTGTGCTTTAATATCAATCCGCTGAAAATTTTGTTTCCGCCAGTCAGATTTGTGTTTTCGGTTTGCTCGACTATTATTTTATTCCCAGTAATCTCAACTTTACATTCTGCATTTTTCATTCGTCCACCGAATTCGGCAAAGTATAATTCGTAAATGAAGTTACCTTGCGGGATTCCATCTTGTAAACTGTTTTGTGGAATTTCGGCAGAATAGAAGTTGCCAAACAAATCTAAACTATCTTTTGGCAAATCGTAATTTACTAAACTCGCATCTTCTGAAGTTATTACAATTGAAAATCGTTCATTCTCAAATTGTCCGATTGCTACCAGTCCGCGTTCAGATACATTTTTAACTGTCAAGCCTTTTGGTATTCGGAATACGGAACTGTCTGATTGAAAATATCCGATTTCAATATCTTTTTCTAATCGACCAAGTTCGTTTGAAGGACTATTCAACCAATTCCATACGAATGCTAGAATGAACAAAACATTCAACAACATCGATATTCCAAAAATCCATTTTCTCATTCGTAATGATTGGTTTTAATGCACCACAACTGGTAATATCCTCAAATGAATCAATAAACCTCCACTTCAAAGGGCATCCTTGCCTGGATTCCGTTGAAACTGGCTGCGTTTTTCAGGTATTCGTAATAGGTGTAGTATTCGCCCATTTCAGTTTTTACAGCCTTTTTTACGCCTGAACCAGAAAAATCTTCCATGAGCATGGTGAGAAAATCTTTTTGCACAGGAAGTTCTGTTACCCGCCAATCTTCAAGACCGGCAAGCTGAGCTGTTAATTCAATGGCGTCATTCAAACCTCCAAGCTGATCTATAAGGCCGATTTCCAAAGCATCGGTACCTATCCAGATACGGCCCTGTCCAATGGCGTCTACTTCTTCTTTGGTCATATTTCTACCGGCTGCCACGTGGGTGATAAACACTTCGTAAATATTGTCAGTCATTCTTTCCATGATCTTTCTTTCCTGATCATTCATTGGTCTGTTGAAAGGTATGAAATCTGAAAACTCATTGGTCTTAACTTCATCGAATGTGATGCCCAGTTTGTTGTTGAAGAACTTCTGCATGTTGGGGATCATACTGATCACACCAATTGATCCTGTTATTGTTGAAGAAGTGGCCACAATCTTATCAGCGCCACAAGCGATATAATATCCACCTGAAGCAGCTACATCGCCAAACGAAGCAACTACCGGTTTCTCCGCTTTAGCAAGCAATACTTCACGAAGTATCACTTCAGAAGCAAGTGCACTTCCTCCGCCCGAATTCACACGCAGGACAATGCCTTTTACATTTTTGTCTTCGCGGGCCATTCTTATCGTTGCCGAAATTTTTTCAGAACCAATTGTGGTCTCATCACCTTCACCTGGTAAAATGGTTCCCTGTGCATAAATAACGGCGATTTTATCACGCGAACGACTACCGGATTCCCTTGCCACCGGGGCGTTCATATATTTGCCAAGTTCCACAAAGCTTATCTTTTCACTTTCGGCGATTTCGAGTCGTTCTTTCAGATCAAGTAATAACTGATCCTTAAAGCAAAGGGCATCAACAAGATTATGTTCAAGCGCATCTTCTGCTTCTTCAATTTTATAGGCGTCAGCAATTGCGTTGAGTTCCTCAACCGACAAATTCCTTGCTTCTGCCATTTTAGCAAGCATTTGCGACCAGGCGCCATTTACATACGCTGAAAGTTGCTCGCGGTTGGCATCGGTCAGTTTATCGAAAATCAAAGGATCGGCTGCGCTTTTATATTTACCGTAGCTGATCACCTGTGGCTCAATGTTTAATTTCTCGAGCATTCCTTTCAGAAACACAGCCCTGGCAGTCAAACCTTTGAGTTCAAACATTCCCTCAGGGTTCAGATAAATCTTATCTGCTACAGTGGCAAGGTAATAGGTGGTTTGAAAATAGTTTTCGCTGTAGCTTATAACGAACTTGCCACTTTCGCGGAATTTTTCCAATGCTTCACGGATCTCGCTCAATGTGCTGAGGCCAGCCGGAATAAGCATCGGTTCAATAAGAATTCCCTTAATGTTCGGATCGTTCGAAGCTTTTTCAATGTTTTCAAGATAGTCGTTAAGACCCGGGTTGGTCTTAAACCCGCTGAAACTGCTTGATGAAAAAGGGTTTTTTGGTGAGCGGTCAATGATTGGCTGATCAAGCTTCAGGTGAAGAACAGTGTTGGGCTTCACAACGGTAGTTTCTTCCGAGAATGAGGCAATGGAAACGAGGATGCCAATAAAGATAAAAAGCAACAGCAAACCGGCGATGATAAATCCCAGCATGGATGCAAACATGAATTTAAAAAACTGTCTCATAGATTTTGATTATTGAGGTTAATAGAGAAAACGAAAGGATACGATTTATTTTGAGCATCCGAAGATAGGAAGTTTTTATTTGGTGGAAGAACCTACAGCAAAATTTAATATTTGCGCAAGAGTTGTATTTTTGACGCCTACAATTCCCTTATGTTACACAAAGCTTATTTATTGTTGGGAAGCAACCGTGGCGACCGCGTCAGTATGCTCAATGAAGCTAAAGTTTTAATTAGTGATCAAACCGGAAAAATCAGTCAGGTATCATCTGTGTATCAAAGTGTTCCCTGGGGTTTTGCTGATGAAACCAATTTTCTGAACCAGGTTATTTGCATTAAAACTCACCTTTCACCTTTTGATCTGCTTGCCGGACTAATGCGCATTGAAACAATCCTTGGACGTACAAGACATTCTGATGGTTATACCAGCCGTTTAATTGATATTGATATTCTGTTTTACGATAATATAATTCTCATTGACGAAAATCTCACAATTCCACATCCACGGCTGCATGAACGTTTATTTACTTTATTGCCACTGGCTGAATTAGCGGAAGAATTAGTACATCCGGTATTTCACCTGACAGTGGGCGAACTTCTAAATAAATGCGACGATGAGTCTGATGTCCGAATATTCAACAACGAAACGATTCCCGATAAGTCTTAATGAATGATGAAGCAGGACACATTGAATTACAAATACATTTGTGTAGAGGGCAATATAGGCGCCGGCAAAACCTCGCTGGCAACCAGGCTTGCCAATGATTTTAACGGGAAATTGATCCTTGAGCAATTTGAGGACAATCCTTTTCTTCCGAAGTTTTATAAAGAGCCGGCAAAATATGCTTTTCCGCTGGAGTTGTCATTTTTGGCTTCTCGTTATCAGCAGGTGAAGGATCAACTGGCGATGATGGATCTTTTCAGATCCTTTATCGTGTCAGATTATTTTATTAATAAATCATTGATATTTGCTCGCAAAACGCTGCAGGATGATGAGTTTGCTTTGTTCAACCGCTTGTTTAACATCATCATAAGCACGGTTCCCAAACCTGAACTGCTGATTTTTCTTTATGTAGATGTGAAACGCTTGCAGCAAAACATCCGCTACCGGGGCCGTTTGTATGAACAGGCCATTGAAGATTCCTACCTTGAAAAAATTCAATCCGGCTACCTCGATTATCTCCGGCAATTACCGGACAGCAGGATTTTATTAATGGATACCAACTCCCTCGATTTTGTTGGCAACCCAACAGACTACAATCGTTTGTTGGAAGTAATAAACACGAAGTACGAACCTGGAATACACACAATAGTTTTCTAGGATCATGCTAAAAAACAGTGGGTTAGTATCAAAAAAGAGCTCATTAGATTATCGGAATAAATTAGGATTGCAAATTGAAAAAAATATTACTTTTGCAAACCCAATTAAGAACGGGGTGTGGCGCATCCCGATAGCTATCGGGAGGCTAGCGTGTCCCGACTGGAGTCGGGAAGGTCGTGAGTTCAGAAATGAGAAGAAATTAAATCGGGGTGTGGCGCAGATGGCTAGCGTGCTTGCATGGGGTGCAAGAGGTCGTGAGTTCGAGTCTCACCACTCCGACAAAATCAAAGAGCAGAAACCCTGCTCTTTTTTTTATTTTCAGCCTTGTAGAGAAGTTTTAACTTTCGGTAAAGAATTCAATGGTATGTTAATTTTCCTTCTGCGGGTAACCTACTGTTTGCGTGAGGATAATGATCATATTTTCATCCAACGCCATTTCCTTTTTCAGGATTTCCGAGTCGAAAAGAGCACGTACTACTGCAACAAGTCCTTCTGAGGCGCAATAGAGATATACATTTTGTGCAATAAAGCCAGCATTGGTATGTGATGCCAGCAGTTGGCGTTCGCTATGCGGGTTCTGAACTTTTTGCTGGTTGGCCACATAAACAAGGTTAAGGGGCGCTTTTCCTACGTAATCCTGCGAACCTGTGTTCGCACGAATATCGCGGTTATGTATTTGAACCAGGGTGTTTTCCCAGGCATCATATACGTACAGCCCCGAAGCTATTGAAACATAAATTTCAATTTCCTGGTAATTTCTTGAAGTAGGAGCGGTACGTTTTCGTTCCTCAGGACGATTGTAGCCAAATCCAGCCCAGAGCAAATCGGAGAGGGTTTGAAGATCTGGTTCGCGCTCGGAAAATGTACGGCTTGAATGCCGTTCATTGAGCGCTTCCATCAGTGGTTTCCCTCCGGTTTTTTGTGGTTCAGGTAAAACTATGTTTTGAGCGGTAATTGAAATTCCTGATGCCATGATCATAAGGATAAAAAGTTTCTTCATTTGAATAAGATTTTAGCGGCTATGATTTAATTAACCAGTATTTCAAAACTATAAGGTTGTATTGTAACAGTTACATGGTTTTCATTTTTGTCAGCCTTGTTTCCAAAATTATCTTTTAATATTGTTTCGTTAAATATTTCAGGTAGTTCAAATGAAATAGTTGCTGGCTGGTTTCCTTTGTTAAAGGCTACAATGGTTATTTCATCAAAATACCGGCGTGAGTATACCCAAGTGTCGTTGCTGAGATGAAGCACATATAAATCGCCATAAATCAATGAAAGCCTGTTTTGGCGCAGTTTTGTCAATTTTGCTGCAATTTCTTTTGTTTCGATTTCTTTTGGCGCCAGGTTTTCAAAGCGCATAGGCCTGCGTGAATCGGGATCGCCACCACCCGGAATGCCTATTTCATCACCATAATAAATGACAGGAACCCCGGGAATGGTCATTGTAAAGGCAGTGAGCATACTCAGTTTAGCATAAGCATTAGGGTTTCCAACCTTGATATCCCTGCTCCAGCCAGCCTCAACGCCGTCTTCATCAAAGCTCAATGATCCACCTGCAAAGGATATAAAGCGCGGCAAATCGTGGTTGCCGGTGATATTGCCCATCAAATGGTTAGATCCGTAATAGTCAAAGGTTTCCATTAAAGAGTTGTTCATCCTGATGAAACTTTCGTTATCGAGAGCAAAGACGCTACGGGCATCAAAGTAAAGGTTAAAATCAAACTGTCCGTCGAGCAAACCTGATCCAACATAACTTCCAATCAGCTCGCGGCCGCCAAAAGTTTCACCGATCTGGTAAAGCCTTTTATTTTGGGGCAACATGACTTCTTCTTTCAGTTTGCGCGTGAGTGTACGCCAGTATTGTTCGGGAATGTGTTTGGTAGCATCGTGCCTGAAGCCGTCGAGCTTGTATTCTTTGATCCAGTACAAAGCGGAATCAGCCAACAATTCAGCTACTTCCGGGTTGCTTAAGTCGAGCGTTGGCAGGAAAGTGTCAAACCAGGTGGTCAGGCGCTGGTCGTCCCAGAGCCGGATATTTTTTTGTCCGTCAGGCAGTGTCAGCTCCGTAGCCCATGCAGGATTTTCTTTTATAAGTTTATTTTCCTCATGCACATGGTTCGAAACAAAATCTAACAGCACATTAATGCCGTTGGCATGTGCTTCTTTAACAAGTTCATGCATTTCGGCGGAGGTACCGAAGCGGTGGTCAACTGTCGTCAATGTGATGGGCCAGTAGCCATGATAGCCGCTGTACTTGCGTTTGGGTTCAGGATACTCAACATAAGCCTGAAGCGGATTTTGGGTAATCGGCGATAACCAGATGGAATTGATGCCAAGGTTCGCAAAATAACCATCCCGGATTTTTTTTGTGATCCCGGCCAAATCACCTCCCCAATAATTTGTCTTTGAATTTACTTCCGGATCATCAATTGGTTCATCGTTTTCCTGATTGCCATTATTGAACCGGTCAATCATCAGGAAATAAAGGATGGAAGCTTCAGCATCATCGCGGGTGAGCATGCTAAGGCTGTCTAATACCTGTCGCTTATGGAGCGGGATCAACAGATCATTTGAAGCACCTTCTTTGTTGTACGACCAGATACGAATAAAGGAGCGATCTGTATTTTCGGCCGCCTTCGGTATTGTAATGACCAGCTTATTGCTTTGTCTGATTATGAATTCAACAGGCAAACGATGGTTCTGCCAGAATACAAATATTTTCTCCGGATCATTCTCAAAGCCAACCCTGATCTGATCCAACTCTGTGCTAGAAGTAAACAGGCGAGGCACGTTTAAGGAATCACTATTTCCGACGTTCAACACCGAATTGAACCCACCGATGTTGTTATCTGTAATATCCGGATTGTTCAGGTCGAGACTTTCTTTCCCATCAAGCATAAGCAGGTATTGATACCTCCCGGGGTTAAGCTCAAGTTCAGTTTGCCAGAGCCCATCCCTGAAAACCATCGGAGTAGCGCTGCGGTTCCAGTTGTTCATCTGGCCAAACAGATGAACACTACGGTAGGCTTTGTTTTTGGGGTCGAAACTGTAAACAAACTTAACTTTTTTCGACTTCTCCACAAGAATTGAATACTTATATCCTGTGACCCAGATTTTGAGTTCAGAGTATTGTGGAATATCATCGTTTTTAGCAGTGATCAGCACTTCACCCGCTTCCTTATTGTGATGAAAAGTAAAAGCTTCATTGCCATTTACTGAATCTACAATTGCAGGGTCTAAAAAGTAATCGGCCAGCAAAAGCACCGATTGGGGCCCTTGTAGTTTAAAAGGTGAAGCCAGGCCGGGTAAATGGCTTTCTTTTGGAAAAATCTCACTCTGTCTTTGGTCAAGACAGGATGTGAATACAAGTAATAAAAGAGAAAGTGGCAACATCTGCTTTTTCATAGTAGTATCAAGTTAGATCCTTATTGAATGGTTATTTATTAAGAAATCTTTTAGTTACTGATGAAGTGATTCATATCAGATCATGCGTTTTAAGCGGAATGAAGTTCTTATGATTTCATTGTCGCGGTTAAGTACGACAACCACCCTGCTTCCCGGTTTCGACCGCAAAATGTTGTTTATGTCGGTTAAAGATATGCTGATTGCGTTTTTCCCATTTATTGCCACAATAATGTCGTCATTTTTCAAACCCGCATGAAATGCAGGTGAACCCTCTATCACATTGATTATCCTGAAAGTATTGAAATCAACTCCATCGGCGATGATGTCAATTCCACCAAGGTTAAACTCAAAAGGATAACTGTAGGCTCTTGATTTTCTCAGGTAAATCATCCTGCCATTGTAATCAATTACAATGGTAAAGCGGCTCAACAGGTCGCCACCAATCGAGCCATTACGGTTGGTCAGCAAATTCACATCCGGGCTAGAATAATCCTCGGTAAATGAAGCCAGCACATCCTCGAATTCAAACTTGTTAATTGAAAGATTCTTAATCCTGCCGAGTGAACCTTTTAATTCTCCTCCGAGTCCCCAACCAATAATGGTCGCAAGATTGTCTTCAGGTAGAAGAATGTCTTCGTCAGAATCTTTTTCCAGAAGCAAACCATGGCTTGCCCCGGAGTCAATCAAAAGCTTCGGATTAAAAACGGATCCCTCGAATTGGGTCATACTTGCTTCAATATACGGACGGCCTTGCTCAATAGTGATGGGAATAGCTGTGAAATTTCTTCGTGGCTTGAAAACATCCGGGTCATAAACAGTAATCAGGTTGCTTTGGTAATCAATCATTACAACAAAATGGTTGAAAAATTCATAACCGATGATGCCATGAACATTCATGCCCAGGTGGGTTCTTAACTCCAGATAATCCTCCTCGAGTACGATAAGTGATTGTCCCTGCCCGTTAATGCCAGGCATTGATAAAGATACATTAGTTGCAAGGTAGGCATTAAGTTCCCGGATGTGACCTGCGCCGGCGATTGTCACGGATCGGTCGTATGAAATATTAACAATATCGCTGATGGTGCGATCAGTGAGAATGGTGGTTCTGACCCCGGTGTCGAGGATGAAATTCAATGGTAACTGTCCATTGAGCATCACGGGTATAATCACAAGGTTATTTACCTTTTCAAAACCGAATGTTGTTTTACCATTTTGATTTATGATCTCAAAACCAATAATTTGCCCAGAGGCAACAAAGCACATTAGCAGCAATCCAAAGGAAAGCAAGCTGGCGATTATATTGGTTTTAAGTTTCTTCATCGCAAAGTGGTTAAGTTACCTGCATATGAACAAATGTCTTGTAACAAAGGTTCTAAATATCGCCACAACCAGCCTTTGCCCATTCCTTCATGAACTTCAGCAATTCTTCTTTATTGGGCGAATATCCATTTCTCACATAAAAGCCGGAAGTGCTGACACCGGTTGCACAGCATTCGGCTGGCTTAAGACCATACATCCATGCATGACTGAACCCGGCATTGAAATTATCGCCAGCGCCTGTAGTGAGTTTCGGTGAGGGTGTGTATGGCCCTTTTACCCACGCTGATTCAGTTTTGGTTGCAACTGCTGCTCCTTCAACAGGGTGAATTACAATGGCAGCCAGGTCAAGCTGTGAGCGGATTTTTATGGCTCTTTCAATAATATCTTTTTCTACGATCCCAAGCACCGAGGCAATAATGGACGATTCGTTCTGGTTCATGCTTAAAATCACATTGGTTTGCATACGGTTAAGGATTTCCAGCACGATGGCAATATCATCGCCTGTACGTTTTGCCGGATCGGCGAGGTCAATGAACAAATCGGGTTTGATTTTCATTGACTCAAAAAGCGAGTTAAATCCAAGCAACACACTGTTGAGTTTGCCGAGCATAGTCCAGTTATTGCAAGCTACAAGGTGGGTTTTTTTGAGGATTTTCTCAAGTTCCGACTGTTGGATAAATGTCAGGAGCTTGCCCCAGCTTACGTCCTCAAGCTTGTTCATCTTGCCAAGCATTAGTTTACCATCGAGAAATTCAAGTGCATCGGTGTGACCCGGGTCTGCCATACTTATTACTTTTTCACAGGCATCGGCGAATTCACGAAATACATGGTGTACTTCGCCTTCACCCAACGCTCCCATATAAACGATCTTATGGTTTTGAGCCAGCAACATATTGGCATAAATTGGGCCATTACCCCCTAATTTAATCTGGATCGGAACCAGTTCAATATTTCCGCTGAGACCCGAATAAGTAGCGATGCGTTTTGAAAATGCTTCAATGGTTTCAATCCGGTTGAATCGCTGCATGTCCTCGCGTTTATCAACCACGTGAATGATTTCATCAACAAACCCATCAAAGCCTGCCAGAACGCTGAAAGTTTCAATCTGGTTCTCCAGTTTTTTAAATGCCGATTTTACAGTTGCAACCTGATCCATGTTAGTTTTATTTTGAGGTTATTAAGTTATTGTTTGTTATCTGTTTGTTGGTAAATTTTGTAAGCATATAGCTTCATCATTCCGACCCTTCGGCCTTTCGCTCGTCATTCCCTTCGTCCCTCGTCCCTTCGCCCCTCGCTAGACCCTGCCAAAAGTTTTCGTGATCTTTTTAAGCTTAAGTGCATGTTCATCTTTCAGGTTTTCAGCCTGGTAGCGCCACTTCCAGTTGCCTGATGACGTTCCGGGCACATTCATTCTTGCTTCGGATCCCAACCTGAGTACATCCTGTAATGGAATAATTGCAAGATCAGCAACTGATGACCAGGCCAGTTTAATGAACGACCAGCTTATATCTCTTTCGTCGGGGTTAAAATAATCACGAAGGATTTGTTTGTCTTTTTCCTTGCTCGATACGTACCAGCCCAAAGTGGTGTCGTTGTCGTGTGTTCCTGTATAAACAATGCAGTTACGCTGATAGGTATGGGGCAAAAAGTCATTTTCCTCCTCTGAATCGAACGCGAATTGAAGTATTTTCATACCGGGGAAACCAAATCCATCGCGCAATTCAATCACATCCGGGGTAATCACACCCAGGTCTTCAGCGATTATGGGCAAGTCGCCAAGCTGGTCTTTTACAGCCTGCAACAAGTCTCTTCCGGGTGCTGGCATCCACTCGCCTTTGATAGCTGTTTTTTCTCCAAACGGAACTGCCCAGAATGCAGCTAATCCACGGAAATGGTCAATTCGCAAATAATCGTACAAAATGAAATTGGCTTTCACACGCTCAATCCACCATTTGAAATCGGTTTCCTTCAAATATTCCCAATTGTAAAGCGGATTTCCCCAAAGTTGTCCGGTTTCGCTGAAATAATCGGGTGGAACTCCGGCAACATTTACAGGGTTGCGTTGCTTGTCGAACCAGAAATTATCATGATGGCACCATGCATCTGCACTGTCGTGTGCTATATATAATGGCATATCACCAATTATACGAACTCCATTGCGGTTGGCGTAAAACCGAAGTTCAATCCACTGTGTGTAAAAGAAATACTGTATAACCTTTAGAACCTGAATGGAGCTGTTGAGTTCGGAAAAAATATTTTCAATTGCTTCCTGTTTCCGCAAACGAAGGTCAGCATTCCATTCCCACCAGGGTTTGCCATCATGTTTATCCTTAATAGCAATGAAGGTAGCGTAGTCGTCAAGCCAATATATGTTTTCCTGGCAAAACACCTCGAATTTGGTTTGCTCAGCCCACGAAGTCTTCTCGAGGAAACGACTGGCAGCAGCAGTAAGCAAAGGCATTTTATGGGCATAAACTTTGTCGTATTCAACAACACCGGGATTGAATGGCTGATTAATTTCTAGTTCTATTTCTTTCAGATAGCCTTGTTTTACAAGGATTTCAAGGTCAATCAGCATAGGATTGCCTGCAAAGGCTGAGTAACATTGGTAAGGGGAATCGCCATAACCAGTATGCCCCAATGGTAGCAACTGCCAGGTTTTTTGCTCCGATGTAATCAGGAAATCAACAAATTTGTAAGCTTCGTCGCCGAAAGTGCCGATACCAAATTTGCCTGGTAATGAAGTTATGTGCAAAAGAATACCACTACTACGTTTCAGTTTCATAAATAAGTTGTTTTTGTTTGTCCTTAATAATTTTCTCGTCGGCATCTTTTACAAAGAATACCATGATGGCGGCTATCAGGAAGGAGAAACCACCAAGTACTAATGCGTAAATGGCATGTCCACCGGCTAAACGGCTTACAAAGAAGCCCAGGATGCTCGCTGCCAGTATTTGTGGGATCACGATAAAGAAATTGAAAATGCCCATATAGGTTCCCATTTTATGCGAAGGTAGCGAACCGGTGAGGATCGCATAAGGCATGGAGAGTATGCTGGCCCAGGCCAGCCCAACGCCAAGCATGGAAATGATAAGCAGGTATTGATCTTTGAAAAAATATACTGAGATCAATCCCAGTCCGCCGGCAATCAATGAGATCATGTGTGTGACCCTGCGGTTGGTGTAGCGTGCAATTACCGGCAGCAGAAAAGCCACAGTAGCAGCAAAACCATTATAAACGGCGAACATAACTCCGACCCAGTCGGCGCCCTCATTATAAAGTTGGGATTCAGTATCGCTGGTTCCAAAAACATGGCTGGTGACTGCAGCGGTGGTATAAATCCACATGGCAAAAAGTGCGAACCATGAAAAGAATTGCACTATTGCCAATTGCGCCATGGTTTTAGGCATTCTGAAAAGATCGTTGATCACTACCACGAAACCATTTTCTTTTTTCCCGGCATTGATCAACAGGCCTGTAAGCAATTGTATGACCCCAAAGGCAATGATGCCTGCGGTGAGTATGTAAAGTTCCTCTTTTAAATGATAGATATAAACTCCGGAAGTAAGCAATAAGCCAATGATGACCCAGAACCAACTTCCTTTGATGTAATTGGATGCAGGGAGCAATTCTTCGCTATCGTGGATATCAGCAGCACCGTGATGTGATTTTTCAAGTTCTTCAAACGATTTGAGCTGTGCCGGAGAATATTCCCTGGTTCGGATCACAGTCCAGAGCACTGCAAGAAAAAATACGAGGCCGCCAATATAAAAGGAGTATTTCACTGATGGCGGAATTATACCTTCGGGGGCGACATTTGGGATGTTCAACAAGTTTGTCATGATATATGGAAGGCCGGATGCAACTACGGCGCCAATACCAATGAAAAAGCTCTGCATGGCAAAACCCTTGGTGCGCTGCTCAGGTAAAAGCATGTCGCCAACAAAGGCACGGAAAGGCTCCATAGAAATATTGATGCTTGCATCCATGATCCAAAGCATACCGGCTGCAACCCAAAGCGCCGGTGAGTTTGGCATGATAAACAGAGCAATGGATGCCAAAATAGCCCCTACCAGAAAATAAGGCCTTCTGCGGCCAAACCTCGTCCATGTATTATCGCTCATATGCCCGATGATCGGCTGTATAATCAGGCCAGTGACCGGGGCAGCAATCCAGAGTATGGGTATAGCATCAATGCTGGCGCCCAGTGTTTCAAAAATACGGCTTACATTGGCATTTTGCAATGCGAAACCAAATTGTATTCCCAAAAACCCAAAACTCATGTTCCAGATTTGCCAGAAATTGAGACGTGGTCGTGCTTTCATAAGTGTTTGTTATTCAGAAGAACCGAAATGAAATAATATTTAAGTGTGCACCCGGAAAACGACAATTAATTATTAGTAAGCGAATAGAGGCTGTCTCAATTGGTCAAATCTTGTCATCCTGAACGAAGTGAAGGATCTTTATTTGTCTGTAGGATAGATTCTTCGCTGCGCTCAGAATGACAAAAAACAGTAAACTCACTAGTTTGAGACAAACTCATTAAAAAGTGCTAAAATTAGTACTTTTTTAGTAACAAGATTGGTACCGGTATGAATGTGGTTTAAATATTCCTGAATATTGATTGAACTCTTATGAACTATTGCACAGCATTAAAAGAAACACTACTTTTGCAGCCGCAACGAAAGGTCCACCCTGGAAGTAAAGGTTCTCAAAGCCTGGTTATTATTAACGATTGCTTCCTCGGGGTGTTTAAGATAAGATGGAGAAGGGGACTTTAGTCCCCTCTTTTATTAGATATAGCTTATGATTGACGAAAGGTTTATAAGAAAACTTGCTGAAGAAAAGCTCGGTGAAAGCGGGGTTTTTCTTACCGATGTTATTGTAAAACAAGGCAATAGTATCCATGTTTTTATTGATGGTGACCAAGGAGTTACCATTGATGAATGTGTTGCCCTTTCCCGCCATATCGAATCGAACCTTAACCGCGAGGAGGAAGATTTCAACCTTCAGGTTTCGACAGCCGGTGTGGATCAACCGCTCAAATTCGCCAGGCAGTATATCAAGAATATAGGACGTAAGCTTAGCATTGAGCTAAAGAATGGCGAAGCGATTACCGGCAAACTTCTTGCTGCCGATAATGAAAAGATTCAATTACAGACCGAAACACAAAAAGGCCGGAAAACTATTACCGGCGACACCATAGAATTAAATTATACAGAGATTGTAAGAGCCTTGTGCCTGATTTCATTTAAATAGAAAAACAATTTTTTACACCAAACTGAAATGGAACATATAAATCTGGTCGAAACTTTTTCGGAATTCAAAGAGTTCAAAAACATTGAACGCGAAACCATGATGCGCATCCTGGAAGACGTTTTCAGAAGCATGCTGGTAAAAAGGTATGGCAGCGATGAAAACTTTGATATCATTGTGAATATCGACAAAGGAGACCTGGAAATCTGGCGCAGCCGCACCATTGTTGAAGATGGGGAAGTTGAAGATGAAAACATGCAAATAGCATACTCCGAAGCCATCAAGATTGAACCCGACTTTGAAGTTGGTGAAGATGTTTCGGAAGAAATCAAGATGCTGGATTTTGGCAGGCGCGAAATCCTCACCATACGCCAGAACCTGATTGCCAAGATTCAGGAATATGAAAAAGACAACGTTTACAAAAAGTATAAAGATAAAGTTGGCGAAATAGTAACCGGCGAAGTTTACCAGGTTTGGAAAAAAGAAATCATGGTACTCGACGACGAGTTCATTGAACTGGTTTTACCCAAAAGCGAGCAAATTCCATCAGACTTTTTCCGTAAGGGAGATTCCATCAAGGCTGTTGTTTCAAAAGTTGAAATGCGCAACAACCTTCCAGTAATCATCCTTTCACGCACTTCGCCGGTATTTCTCGAAAGGCTCTTTGAAATGGAAGTTCCCGAAGTTTACGATGGACTTATTACCCTGAAAAACATTGTCCGTGTTCCCGGCGAAAGGGCTAAGGTGGCTGTTGAATCATATGATGACCGTATTGATCCGGTTGGAGCCTGTGTAGGTATGAAAGGATCGCGCATTCATGGCATCGTTCGCGAATTGCATAATGAGAACATTGATGTGATCAACTATACCACGAACCCAACGCTTTATATCCAGCGTGCACTCAGCCCGGCCAAGATTACCTCAATTACTTTTGACGAAGAAAACAAACGCGCCGAGGTGTATATGAAACCCGACCAGGTTTCGCTGGCTATAGGCAAGGGAGGTTACAATATCAAACTTGCGAGTAAACTTACCGGCTATGAGATTGATGTTTACCGCGATACCGAAACCTATTATGAAGATGTTGACCTCACCGAATTCTCAGATGAAATTGATGAATGGATCATCAACGAACTTAAAGCCATCGGTTGTGACACTGCAAAAAGCGTATTGGAATTAACTATTGATGAACTTGTAAGTCGTACAGATCTTGAGGAAGAAACCATCAGGGAAGTGGTCAGGATTTTGAAAACTGAGTTTGAATAAGGATTAATGATTGAATGATCAATCAGATAGATAAATTAAGCATTTACTTTTGAACTGCTGTAATTGAAAGCATTTTTTAAAAAGGTGTACTTTTACACAGCCAAAAGTCTTAGAAAATTAAGGAGTTATATGTCGGAAGGAAATATTGCAGTAAGGCTGGCCAAAGCAGCGAAAGAGTTCAATATTGGGATTGCAACAATCGTTGACTTTCTCTCAAAGAAAGGTCATAAGGTTGATAATAGCCCCAATGCCAAACTTTCGCCTGAGATGTATGTACTATTGGTTAAAGAGTTCCAATCCGAGAAAACTGTTAAAGAATCAGCAAAGAAAATTGAACTTGAATACATCCATCATCAGCAATCTAAGCCTGCTGCTTTCAAAAAGCCAAAGGTTGAGGAAGAGGAAGTTGATGAAGTGGTAATCAAAAATATGCCACATGATGCCAAGGAACTGCTGAAACCCGCAGCTGCTGAAAAACAAGCGGTTCAGACCGAAAAACCCAAAGAGGAACCTGAAAAAATTGCTGAACCTGCTAAGAAAGAGGATGAAATTGTAGCTGTTGAACCAGAAAAACCTGTAGCGGAAGTTGTAAAAGATGAAAGCGAAGTTTCGAAAACCGCGGCAGAGCAGCCTGTATCAGAACCGGAAAAATCTGAAACTTCTGAAGTTCCTGAGAAAACATCTGAAACTGAAAGCAAGGATAAAACCCATTTGAAGATCGTTGGCCAGATTGACCTTGACGCAATGAACACAAGGACCAAACCCGACAGGAAATCAAAAGCTGAAAAAGAGAAGGAGAGGAAAGAGAAATCAGCCCAGCAGAAAAAGAAAGCAGAGCCTGAAGCCAAGCCAGCAGAGAAGCCTGCAGAAACTATTGAGCCAACAGATCCACAACCTGATCCACAACCCACGGCCACACATGAACCAGAGGTACAAAAACCCGAGGTTCCTGCTGAAAAAGTTGACCCCCGGTTTATGCCACGCGAAAAAATCAAGCTTAATGGACCAACCATCGTGGGTAATATCAAGCTTCCCGAACCTAGAAAGCCCGAGCCTAAAAAGCCAGTGGCTTCGTCTTCTGATGATCAGGTTGGAAGCAGGAAAAAGAAACGCAGGCGCATCAAGAAGCAAACGGAGGCAGCTCCTGTTGATACAAAAACTGAAAAATCAGAACCGCAAAGAGGCAAACCAAAGGATCGCAGAGGTGTCAAAAGAGATGTTCATAAAGTTGAGCCTACGGAGGAAGAAATCCAGCGTCAGATCCGCGAAACCATGCAACGCCTCAGCCCAACAGGAAAGTCAAGGGCATCGAAGCACAGGCGTGAAAAACGCCAAATGGTTAGCCAGCATAAACTCGAGGAGCAAGAAAGATCAGAACACGATCAAAAACAACTCAAGGTTACTGAATTTGTGACCGCCAACGAATTGGCAACTATGATGAATGTTCCTGTGAACCAAATTATTGCTGCCTGCCTGAGCCTGGGATTGTTCGTTTCAATCAACCAGCGACTCGATGCTGAAACCCTGGTTCTCGTTGCTGAGGAGTTTGGCTACAAAGTTGAATTTGTGAGCGTTGAAGTGCAGGAAGCCATTGACGAGTCGTCTGAAGTTGACAAACCGGAAGATCTTATTGAAAGGCATCCTGTTGTTACCGTGATGGGCCATGTTGACCATGGCAAAACATCGTTGCTCGACTTTATCAGGCATAGCAATGTTATTGCAGGCGAGGCCGGTGGCATAACCCAGCATATTGGCGCTTATGAAGTTGTGCTTGATGGTGGCCGGAAAATCACCTTCCTCGATACCCCGGGTCACGAAGCCTTTACAGCTATGCGTGCCAGGGGAACCAAGGTCACCGATGTGGCTATCATTGTAGTTGCTGCCGATGATAATGTGATGCCTCAAACCGTTGAGGCCATCAACCATGCACAGGCTGCAGGGATTCCAATTGTGATCGCAATAAACAAAATTGATAAGGGCAACGCTAATGTTGAACGCGTTAAGGAAGAACTTTCAAAATTGAATATACTGGTTGAAGACTGGGGTGGCAAATACCAAAGCCAGGAAATATCAGCCAAAATGGGCGTGAACATCGAATTGCTGCTTGAAAAAGTATTGCTTGAAGCCGAGTTCCTCAATCTCAAAGCCAACCCAAACCGCCTGGCCAAGGGTTCGGTAATTGAATCAGCGTTGGACAAAGGCCGTGGTTATATGGCAAAGATATTGGTTCAGAACGGAACCCTCAGTATAGGCGATGTGGTACTGGCTGGTACTACCTATGGCCGCGTAAAAGCCATGTACAACGAAAGAAACATGGCAATTACCAAAGCAGGCCCGGCTACTCCGGTGCTATTGCTTGGATTGAACGGAGCGCCGCAAGCCGGCGATCAGTTCAATGTATTGGCCGATGAACGTGAAGCTAAAAATATTGCACTTAAACGTCAGCAACTACAACGTGAACAGGGACTCAGAACACAGAAACATATTACCCTTGATGAAATTGGCCGCCGTATTGCCATCGGTGATTTTAAGGAACTGAATATTATTGTTAAAGGTGATGTGGATGGTTCTGTTGAAGCTTTGTCTGATTCCTTGCTTAAACTCAGCGCCGAACAGGTACAGGTGAATGTGATCCATAAATCAGTGGGCGCTATCACAGAAAGTGATGTGTTGCTGGCAAGCGCTTCAAATGCGATCATTATCGGTTTCCAGGTACGACCCACACTTAGTGCACGTAAGCTTGCCGAATCGGAACAGATTGATATCCGCTTGTATTCAATCATCTACCAGGCCATTGATGAAATCAAGGCGGCCATTGAAGGCATGCTATCGCCCACCTATGAAGAAAAGATTCTGTGTAATCTTGAGGTACGGCAGGTGTTCAAAATCACTAAGGTTGGAACCGTAGCAGGATGTATGGTGCTTGACGGAAAAATTATGCGTAATTCCAAGATCAGGTTGATCAGGGACGGCATCGTTGTATATACCGGAAAACTTGGCTCGCTCAAACGTTTCAAGGATGATGTGAAAGAAGCCTATGCCGGCCAGGATTGCGGACTTAACATTGATAACTTCAATGATATCAAAGTTAATGACATCATTGAGGCTTACGAAATGATAGAGGTAAAACGCAAGACCTAATTATCTAAGACTTTCCGTTTCAGAAATCTGCCCTTCAGCGATGAGTTGGCAGTGGCAGTTGGCAGTAGCAGTAAGCAGTAGCAGTAAGCAGTTGGCATCCGAAACCCAACTTGGCGACAAGCGGACCCGAAATCCCCAAACTGACTGCATTCAAAGTTCAAAGTGCAAAGCCCAATATCCAAATAGCTGTCGTTTGTAGATTTGCGAATCTTAAATCTGGAATTTTGAATCAATAATTCCAACACTCCAGGCTTCGACAAGCTCAGCAACCGGAATCCATCACTCCACCATTCCGTCACAAACATATTAAGTAATTCAATCCCCCTAGCCCCCTTTTTCAAAGCGGACTCGCTCTTCGCAAACTTTGGCACAACATGCCATTACTCCATTACTCCATTACTCCATTACTCCATCCCTCCATCTGCATTACTGTATCACTGCATTACTGCATCACAAAACTTGCTTAATCCTTCAGGAAAGTAGGCTTGATGATGGTTTGTGTGCGGTCGGGTCCAACAGAAAGTACGGGTATTTCAACCATACACTCATTTTCAATAAATGCTATGTATTCTTGCAGCGTCTGAGGCAAATCCTGAAAACTTTCCAGTCCTTCAAGCGTTTGCTGCCATCCCGCTTTTTCCTGATAAACCGGCTCGATTTTTTGTTCCAGCACTTCCCAGGCCATGCGATTGACTTCGCCGAAAGGAGTTTTATAGGCTTTGCAAATTTTAAGCGTTTCTACCTGGTTAAGCACATCGGCCTTCATCATCAGCAGATGAGTGACGCCATTAAGCATGATGGCATATTTGAGGGCAGGCATGTCAAGCCAGCCGCAACGGCGAGGGCGACCGGTGGTTGAACCGAATTCATTACCTTGTTGCCTGAGCATTTCTCCCTGCTTATCGAAAAGTTCAGTCGGGAATGGTCCGCTGCCAACTCTTGTGCAATATGCCTTAAAAACGCCAAATACCCTGCCAATAGCTGTTGGCGGAACACCAAGACCCGAGCAAACACCGGCAGTTATTGTATTGGATGAGGTCACAAAGGGGTAGCTTCCAAAATCCAGGTCAAGCAAAGTGCCCTGGGCACCTTCGGCCAATACACGCTTTCCCTGCAAAATGCAATCGTTGATAAAGTATTCGCTATCGGTTTTTTCAATCTTTTTTAGAAGTTCCAATGCTTCCATCCATTGCGC
This sequence comes from Bacteroidales bacterium, assembly GCA_014860575.1. Classification (NCBI taxonomy): domain Bacteria; kingdom Pseudomonadati; phylum Bacteroidota; class Bacteroidia; order Bacteroidales; species Bacteroidales bacterium. Next base: position 36,643 of record JACZJK010000043.1, on the reverse strand, counting down.
TTCATATTCCTGAAGGCTCTTACCATGTATGATAACTTCATTAGGGTTCGCACAAAACAATGTAGCCAGTTGCAGGTGCCTCTTGCGCGATTCCAGATATTTCACAGTGAAAGCCGGTGAAGTAATATCTCCGACCCTTATCCCGTTACGTGCCGTTTTATCAGTATAGGTGGGGCCGATACCTTTGAGTGTCGAACCAATCTTGGCATCACCTTTTGATTGTTCATACACTGCATCGAGAAGAAGGTGGGTTGGAAGGATAAGATGCGACCTTTTTGAAATCAACAAATTATCAAGTGGTTCAAGGCCATGCGCTCGTAATTGACTGATCTCTTTTTCGAGCACAACAGGATCAATGATCACACCATTGCCAATAACATTTATTTTCTTTTTATGAAAAATTCCCGAAGGGATTGTGTGCAATACCTGCTTTTTCCCTTCGAACTCAAGAGTATGGCCGGCGTTTGGGCCACCCTGGAAGCGGGCAATCACATCATAATGCGGAGCAAGAAAATCAACGATCTTCCCTTTTCCCTCGTCGCCCCATTGGAGGCCTAACAACACATCAATTTTCATTTTTTCATCAGGGTTTATAATGATGAGCATTAAAAAACACTGCTCTGCTAGATGTTGCCTGGAAGTGCGGGTTTTTTTGAAAACAATGTGGTAAAATTATGAAACCTGAAGGACAACGCCAAAAGAAACAGCTGAATTTATTCGCCTTGATTTTTATAAGGTACACAACTGAGGATTGCGAGGATGTTGACAACGGAAAAGATGAATCCTTTCAAAAAAAGTAGTGAACCACTTAGGTTTCTTCTCCTGCTGAAGGTTCCACACCGTTGCGATAGCCATAAAAAGTCAGGCTGCGGTTGGTAACCTTTACATTGAGCATTTTTTCCATGGATGTTTGTATCTCATGTATTCTTGGATCGCAAAATTCCAGGACCTCACCGCTGTCAATACAAATGAAATGATCGTGCTGCCGGAACTTATATGATTTTTCGTACTGAGCTGAATGATTGCCAAACTGGTGCTTGGTTACGAGGCCACAACTTTGTAACAGTTCAACTGTATTATACAATGTTGCACGGCTAACCCTGTACTTATTGTTCTTCATTCTGATGTAAAGGGTTTCTACATCAAAATGTCCGTCAGTGGCATATATTTCGCGAAGTATTGAAAATCTTTCGGGAGTTTTCCGATGCCCGTTCAGATTCAGGTACTCAATGAAAATTCTCTTTACTGTCTCAAATGTTTGCTTATCAGTTTCCTTAGTTTTTATCATAAAACGTTAGATAGCTGGTTTGCGCGCTAAAGTAATAAAATTCTATCACTATTTAGAACAAATAAAAATAAAATATTTTTATTCTGCTGGTTTGCAAGTATAAAGCTAATGAGAATCAGGCCTGGTTTTCGGTGAGGCGGTCAATGCGAGTTACTGTTTTGACATCTTTGATCTTTTTTAAATCATCCATAACAGCCCTCAATTTGATGGTGTCGTGAACGTAGAGCATGATGCTTGCCTGCCAGAAATCACCAGAACTGTCCAGTACGAATGATTTGATGTTAACTTTGTGTTTATCAGAAACCAGGTTAACAATATCGAGTAAGAGTCCTGCACGGTCAATTCCTGATATTTTCAATCCTGCCAGGAAAGCAATTGCTTCTCTGCTTTTCCATTTGGTTTTTACGATCCTGTTACCGTATTTAGAACTCAATTGCACGGCTTCCTGGCAATTGGTACGATGAATGCTAATGCTTCCCTGCTGTGTGATGAAACCCATAACATCATCGCCGGGAATAGGATTGCAGCATTTGGAAATGGTGTAATTAACTGAAGTAAAATCTCCACCCAGTAGCAATGCTTCAGGTGTACTCTTTACTTTTTCAGCAATCATTTTTCCGAGAGGTTTTGATTCATTCGACTTTGACTTCGAGAAAGGAAAGCGCACAAAGCTAAACCATCCTGCCTTTTGCTGATCCTGACAACAATCTTTCACGTCCTTTTGAGTGATATCGCCTTTAGCAACCATATAATAAAGATCAATGTTGCTGGCGATTCCTGAATAGTCCATGAATTTGTTGAGATTGTGTTTGGTAAACTCAACATCAAGTGCTTTAAAATATGATACAAGCTTTTCTTTCCCCTCTGCACTATACAATTTCTTCTCTTCACGAACCGCATCTTTTATTTGCATCCTGGCGCGGGCGGTTACAACCCAATCCAGCCATTCATCACGGGGTTTCTGCTTTTTTGAATTGATAATCTCAACCTGGTCGCCGCTACGAAGTTTATGGTGAAGCGGGACCAATTTGTGGTTTACTTTTGCCGCGATACAGGTGTTTCCTATTTCGGAGTGAATGGCGTAGGCAAAGTCAAGCGCTGAGGAATGAAACGGCAGGGTGCGCAACTCACCTTTGGGTGTAAAAACAAAGATTTCATCAGTAAAAAGGTTGAGTTTGAAATCCTCCAGAAAGGCCAGAGCATTTGGATCGGGCGATTGCAACAAATCACGAATGCGAAGTAGATAACGATCGAGTGTTGTAAGCCTTGCAGAGTTGCCATTGTCTTTTTCCTTGTATTTCCAGTGAGCAGCATAACCTCGTTCGGCCACTTCGTTCATTCTTCGGGTGCGTATCTGAACCTCCACCCATTGCCCTGTCTGGCTCATTACTGTTGTGTGCAAAGATTCATAGCCATTGGCCTTGGGCGTTGAGATCCAGTCGCGCAGACGATTCTGCTGGGGGCGATAATGATCGGTTACAATTGAATAAACCCGCCAGCAATCAACTTTTTCTTCTTCAGGATCGGAATCAATAATGATACGGATCGCAAAAACATCAAAAACCTCCTCAAATGGAATTTCCTTTTCCTGCATTTTGCTCCAGATCGAATGCACAGATTTTTCGCGGCCCGAGATTTCGTATTTAATACCTTGCCTTCCCAGCGATTCTTTGATGGGCATCACAAATTCATGAATGAATCTTTCGCGGCCCGATTTAGTTTCATTCAGTTTCTGGTTGATGGTTTCATATACTCCAGGTTCAGTATACTTTATCGAAAGATCTTCGAGTTCACTCTTGATCTGGTACAAGCCAAGGCGAAGGGCAAGTGGTGCATAAAGAAACAGCGTTTCTGAAGCTATCTTCATTTGCTTTTCGGGTGCCATTGAATCCAATGTACGCATGTTATGAAGGCGGTCAGCGAGTTTCACGAGTATGACCCTGACGTCGGCTGAAAGCGAAACGAGCACTTTTCTGAAGTTTTCAGCCTGCATACTGGGTGTTTCAACCTCGGGAATTTCTTCGATTTTAGTAAGCCCGTCAATGATATTCTTTACACGTTCGCCAAAGTGCAACTCAATGTAATCGAGGGTATAGTCAGAGTCTTCAACAACATCGTGTAAAAGCGCACAAACTACTGCTGTAGAGCCAAGTCCGATCTCAGCGACAACAATTTGCGCAACCTCCAATGGATGATATAAATATGGATCACCGTTTTTGCGGCGGGTGTTTTTATGGGCATCCTGTGCAAGGTTAAAAGCTTTCCTGATCAAGCGCTTGTCTTTCAAAGTTGCATCAGAAGGCAAGGCCTGCAAGATATTCCGGTAGCGTTTGATTATTTCCTTTTTCTCGCGATCAGGATCGGTTTGAAACATAAAAGATGGCTGTCGTTTGTAATAATATCCTGCACAAAGTTAGCAAATATAATCCTGAGCGGTGAGCTGGTTGTATTGTTTATGAAGGAAGCGGCCACAATATTGATTGAAAATTTCAATAAAAGAGCGCTGTTCTGATTTAATTACTACTTTTGAAATGTATCGTAGCCATGAAAAAAATTCTACTTCTCAATATTATTCTTCTGATGTGTCTTGCTGCTCATGCAACACATCAACGTTCCGGCGAAATCACCTACCGTCATATTTCCGGCCTCACGTATGAATTTACCATTGTAACATACACTTTTGCGCCAAGCCAGGCTGACCGCTGTGAACTTGAGATTCTCTGGGGGGATGGTATATCTTCGATGTTACCAAGGGTAAACGGGCCTTCAGGTTTAACACCGGCAGGAACCTTTTGCGATCATATAGGAGAAATCATCGCAATCAATGTTCGAAGAAATGTATATACAGGTTCACACACCTATACAGGCGCTGACACCTATACCATTTCAGTTGAGGATCCGAACCGGAATGCCGGTGTGATCAATATTCCCAATTCAGTGGATGTGCCTTTTTATGTGCAGACAACCCTGGTGATTAATCCATTTCTTGGCCCAAACAATTCTGTTCAGTTGCTGCTGCCTCCTATTGATAATGGTTGTGTTGGCTATACTTTTATCCACAATACCGGGGCATTCGATCCGGATGGCGACAGCCTCTCATACAAACTTGTTGAATGCAGAGGCTTTAATGGCCAGCCAATCCCTGGTTACACTTTGCCGGCTGCATCTGATTTTATTACAATCAACCTCGAAAGTGGAGACCTGGTGTGGGAAACTCCGACCATGCAAGGCGAGTTTAATTTAGCAATTCTCATTGAAGAGTGGAGAAATGGCATTCTGATTGGAACCGTAACCCGGGATTTGCAGGTGATTATAGGTTCATGCGAGAATAACCCGAACCCACCGATTATTCAAGCTGTGAGCGATACATGTGCAGTTGCTGGTGAAACACTGATCTTACCAGTAATTGCTACCGATGCTGACGGCGATGTGATAACATTGACCGGAGTAGGACAACCGCTGTTACTAGCCGTTAATCCTGCAAGTTTTCCCCAGCCGCTTGATTCAGCAGCCCAGGTTACTTCTACCTTTATCTGGTCACCTCATTGCACACATGTAAGGTTGGAACCATACTTGTTGTACTTCAAAGCACAGGACGATGGAACCCCTATCAACCTTATTGATTTAAAAACAGTCAGCATAAGAGTAATTGGGCCGGCGCCTGAAAATCTTATTGCTGAACCCTTTGGGAACAATATTAATCTGAATTGGGGAAGCAGCATTTGCGAAAATGTTATTGGCTACCGGGTGTATCGAAGAACCGGCGCAACCGGGTATTCATCCGGAAATTGCATCACCGGAGTCCCAACTTCATTAGGATATCAGCTTGTTTCAGGGACTGAACCCTGGCCTGACAATAGTTTCAGCGATGATGGACAAAATCAGTCGCTCATTCATGGCCTTGAGTACTGCTACCTTGTTACTGCAATATTCCCTGACGGATCAGAAAGTTATGCTTCAAATGAAACTTGCGCCTCGCTCAAGCGTGATGTACCAATTATTACCAACAGCAGCGTAATGGAAACCTCAACTACAAGTGGCGCTGTTTACATTGCATGGTCGAAACCAACTGAGTTGGACATGAGCCAGACGCCCGGGCCATTTAAGTATATAATCCGCAGAGGAACCGGTTCGGAACCTCTTCAAGTTATTGATTCGCTAAGCAGCCTGAATGATACTATTTATGTGAATTACAACCTGAATACCGTAAACAACCAATTCCATTATGTAATTGACTTAATCAATAACACACCTGGTAACCGGTTTTTAGTCGGTTCATCTCAATCAGCATCAACAATGTTTCTCGAAATCCAGCCCGACGATGAGAGACTAAACCTAAGCTGGAATGTGAATGTGCCATGGATCAATGATTATTACATTATATTCCGCCAAAACCTCGAAACTCAGACGTTTGATTCGTTAACTGTGGTTTCCACAAACTCATTTTCAGATACCAATCTCCTGAACGGTTCAAGCTACTGCTATAAAATAATGAGTGTTGGTGATTATCAGATTGGCGGCCTTGTTTCACCTATAGTGAATTACTCGCAGGAAAACTGTGGCGTTCCTTCCGATCATACACCTCCCTGCCCTCCTTTCCTTGTGGTGGAAACCGACTGTGATGTCCTGGAGAATATTCTTCGCTGGACCAATACCGATAATTATTGCCCGGACACTGATGATACAGAAAAGTATTATATCTGGTTCCGCCAACAAACTAGTGGCGATTTTACAATCCTTGATTCAACAAATATTGCAACTGACACCATATTTATTCATAGCATGCCTATATCAGTAGCCGGGTGCTATGCCATTACAGCCTTCGACTTCAATGGCAATATGAGCGGATTCTCCAATGAAGTATGCATAGCTTCCGATGCTTGCCCGTTGTATCGCCTGCCCAATATGTTCACACCAAACGATGATGGTTACAATGATTACTGGGAACCATTTCCTGGTTATGCAGGAGTTGAACGAATTGATTTGGTCGTATTTAACCGCTGGGGTACACAGGTTTTTGAATCCAATGATCCTGGTATCAGATGGGATGGGCGAAATATGAGCACCAATGCAGATTGCCCGGATGGAGTATATTTCTTTGTTTGTGATGTATTCGAAATCACACTTGAAGGGAGTAGAAAACGCTCAATTTCGGGCAGCGTTCATATTTTAAGATGACTTATGAGCCATAATCTGGCCTTTTCATAACTAAAATTCGTAGCGATTTCATAAAAAATGACCATAAACGGGCATTTTCAATTTTACGAATAATAAATAAAGTGCTACGAATACTGGCAAAACCCATACGAATAATAAATAGATCGCTACACCGCGTATAAATATTTGCTATAGCTCATTTGGTGAACTATATTTGTTGCGGGAACGGTCGAATTTATATTAAAGAGTTTGAGAAGGTCATATCCTGACTTTTAACGACTTTTTATCAGTTTAAAGTTTTTTGAGCAGATATTTCAGTTCAAGCTGAACAGGATGATTAACGGATCATCATCTGCCCAAACCTTAAACCAAATCCTTTCCTGTTTATTGCTGATCTTACGGAGTTGCCCCGCAAGATCAGTTTTATGGAAAATTTGAAAGTTTATAATGCTTTTGTATTATTCAAGCCCCATCAACGCTTAATAACCATATGAAGAAAACAAAAATCCATATCCGGAAACCTTCTGAGTTTCTCGTTCTGCACCCCGGGGCTATTCTTGCTTTCCTAATGACACATCAATCAAACCACAAACCTTCATCAGATGGAAACCATCATCAGTTATTCACAAAAAGAGGATTTACATGAGTTTTTGCCCATGAACATTCCGAAGAATTTACCCATGGGCTTGATAATTTACGATAAGGATCTGAACATTGCTAAATTGAATCAGCAAGCAGAAAACTTATTTGGCTATACCGAATCGGAGATTTTAGGCAAGAGCCTGCTTGGTTCGATTGTTCCAAAGGATCAAAGCACATCAGTAGATTTATGGAGAAGAAAGATAGCCTTCAGCACTTTCAATATTACTACCTTTTACCGGAACATAAACAAACAGAAGGAATTTATCGCCTGTAACTGGCATACCACGCCAATCATTGATGATTCGAAGCAAATTTCAGGTTATATTTCATTGGTGGAGAAAGCCATTCCTGATCATTTAAATCTTAACTCATTCGACCATACTGATATCTTAAAGTCATTTATTGAGAACACAAGTTTCAATGTAATCGTGAATTTTGAAACCCAGGAAATAGAGTATGTTAACCCAGCCGTGTTGTATTCATACTCTTTACTGAATAATTTCCACATGGAAAAAGGTTTTGAAATATTAAGGTTTATTCCTCAAAATGAACGCTTCAGAATAATAAGACATTTTAAAAGCAGGGCAGCCGATAGAAAAAATGTTAACATCTCCTTTCACTTGCAAGTAGGTTATAGCGTGCTTTTGCCTATACATTTAACAGGCCACTATCTTAACATTAATAGCAAGACTGTGTATGTTTTAACAGTCACATTGCCTAAAAATGACAACCTCCTCCGAAAATCAGCCACGAATGCAAAAAGCTATTCGAGGCAACTGTTTAGCAATGACATAGAAAACCTTCAGAAAAGAAATAATCTTGAATTGTTGGGCGACCTTACTGCAGGGGTAGTACATGAAATAAACCAGCCATTGGGTGTGTTAAAAATTATTCTTGACAGTTTTAAGCAGAAACTCGAGGCAGGTTCCATGTCACGGGAGTTTCTGGCCGAAAGGTGTGAAATGGCTCAAGCCAATATCACCCGCATCAATGAGCTGATTGATGAAATCAGGATTTTCAGAAAAGAAGTGCGATGCAACGATATTAAAAAAGTAAACCTTATCAAACCTTTGTGTCGGGTTCTAGACCTACTTAAAATGGCCTTTGCCTCAAATAAAATAAAAATTGTTACAGATATTCAGGCCGATTTACCTGTTATCGTTGCAAACGAGAAATGGCTCACAACCATTTTTACAAACCTGCTTGCCAATGCCAAGTATTCTCTTATTCAAAAAGGTGCCATGCAAAATGATCTTTCTTTTAACAGGGAAATAAAAATCACTACTTGGTACGATGAAGAAAGGGTCAATCTGCAAGTTAGCGATAACGGTATGGGAATTAAGAGTAAGCACTTTGATAGCCTTTTCGATCCGTTCTTTACTACCAAAGGTAAGCAGGGCAGCGGACTTGGACTTGCAATTGTTAAAAATTATATAAAAGAACTAAATGGAAGCATCGAAGTTGATTCACAGGAAGGCTTATATGCAACCTTCACTATTTCTTTTCCCCGGATTGATTAATTAATTGTATAAAATTTAAAAACAGAAAATTATGGACGCATTAAGAATTCTCGTTCTCGATGACGAAGCAATTTTCAGAACGTTGCTGGGTGATTATTTCAACGAAATCGGACACACAGCCTTTACAGCCGAAAGACCATCGCAAGCCTTTGGGATTTTAGATGAACAAAACATTGACGTTGCACTAGTAGATGTTTATTTGCCTGAAATGAGTGGCATACAGGTAATACAGCAAATCAAAGAACGGTACACCAATGTTGATACCGTTGCCATTACCGGAAATGGTGACATGGACACTGTTATTGATGCGCTTAGGGTCGGGGCAAACGATTTCCTTACCAAACCATTTAGCCTTGCTGAGATCAGACAATCATTGGAGCGAACACATAAGTTTGCCGAAACCCTCAGTAAGCAAAGGCAGGCAGAGCTTAATTACAGCCTTGTTTCAACAAAGCTGAAAGAAAAATTTGGACTTGAGATTGTAGGTGTTAGTGGGGCAATGAAAGAAATCATCAATATTGTTTCCAGGGTTGCTGATACTGAATCAACTACCGTGCTGATTACAGGCGAAAGCGGCACCGGAAAGGAATTGATTGCACGCAGCATACATGCCATGAGTAAACGCAGGGATAATTTTTTCCACAGTGTAAACTGTTCGGCAATTCCCGAGTCATTGTTTGAGAGTGAATTTTTCGGTCATAAAAAAGGTTCTTTTACAGGCGCAGTCGAAAACACATCAGGTTGGTTCGAAATTTCACATCACGGAACGCTTTTTCTCGATGAGGTTGGTGAGTTGCCCTTAAGTGTTCAGGCAAAATTTCTTCGTGTGCTCGATGACAAAATTATCAGCAGGGTTGGAGCGAAAAAAGAGATCAGCCTCGACTTGCGCATCATAGCAGCCACTAATCAGAAACTGGAGGAAATGGTTGGAGAAAAGAAGTTCCGCGTTGACCTTTACCACCGTCTTAATTCATTCGAAATCCATATTCCGCCATTGCGTGAACGCAAAGAAGACATACCTGAACTTATCAACTATTTTGTTCAGCATTTTGCCAAAAAACTTGAGAAGAATATTATTGGAGTCGAGGAGAAGGTTTACGAAAAACTAAAAAATTATCATTTCCCGGGTAATGTGCGTGAACTCAGGAATATAATTGAACAGGCGATGATACTCTGTGACGACAATGTGCTTCAGTACAGGTATATGAACTCAATTCACAAATGCCCTGGCAGTGCAAACCCTGCAAAAACTGCAAACCAAAACTTTGAATTGGATAACGTTGAAAAGACTGCTATAACCAATGTGTTGCTGCAAAGCAAATTCAATAAATCCAAAGCTGCGCGAATCTTAAATATATCCAGGCAGGCACTTGACCGGAAAATCCTGAAATACCAGATTAAGGAAGAGGCCAAATTCTTACCTGATAAGAATATTATTCAATAGAACGTAATTCACCGTTACCTGAAAGATGAGAAATCAATGTGTTCGGGTTCCCGGCATAAAGTACTTTACCATTTCCGTTGATGTTAACAGTAAGTTCATCAATACTGTTAACCTCGCATTTTCCTGATCCTTTGATCCATACATTTCCGTATTTGGTAACTAAACCGGAAGTTGCAACATAGCCAGGCCCGCTAATCACCACTTTAAGTTCGTGGGATTTACCATTAAGGGTTATATAGCCTGAACCTGTTACACTGGTGCTTATTTCTTCAGCATCTTCAATGTCCATACTTATTGTGCCCGAACCATACACTTGAATGATCATGTGGTTGGTGTTAAATGTGTTCAATGACCGTATATGCGCCCCGCGGGCCGTTGAGAGGTTTTCAAGATTGGGTAGATTGATATAAATCTGCAGCCTTTCATGCGTGTTGACGTTTTCGATATAGTTTATTCTTAGAGTCATTTCGCTAACGCTAATGTTAAGGTTGCTGAGAATATTGCTCTGGCCACTTATAAGCAAAGGTTGTGTGTCGCCCTGGGTGAGGAATACATCGGCATCAACATCAACTTCGATGTTTTTGTAACTACCAGTTTGATGGGTTTCTTCCAGCATTGGCCCCTGGCCGGTGATTCCAATACCTTCATCCAGTTTTGAGCAAGCGCTGCAAAGAGCGAGTGTTGTTAATAACAAAAAGAGTGTTAAAAGTTTCTGTGTTTTCATGGCGTTATGTTTTCAGAGGGGTTATGCGGCAAAAGTATACCGGTAATCATGCCAGTGAAAAAGAATTTCGGTAGAACCTTATTTCTTAATGATGAATGGCGGAAGTTGCGATGTGTAGTGCCGGTTTAATTTCCTAAATCCAGATTTGAGCACACAAAATTCATTTGTACTTAAGTTTTGTTTGCATATATTTGGTCAATCATTTTAAAACAAATAAATCATGAAGGAACAAAATTTAAGATTCATTTTAGTTGCATTTTCATTGCTAACGGTATTCATTGCTTGCGCACCTGGAACAAAATCTGAACCTGAAGCAGTTCGGAGTCATGTGATTAATCCGGACTGGAGCATAAGTGCGAATATTTATGAAGTGAATATCAGGCAATTTACACCCGAAGGCACTTTTAACGCGTTTCGTGAGCACTTGCCCCGATTGAAAAACATGGGTGTGAACATCCTATGGATGATGCCAATAACCCCTATTGGAGAACTGAATCGAAAAGGAAGCCTTGGAAGTTATTATTCTGTGAAGGATTACATGGCAATAAATCCGGAGTTCGGAACCTTTGATGATTTCAGGCAACTGGTTGATGAGGCGCATTCAATGGGTATGTATGTGATCATAGACTGGGTTGCCAACCACACTGCCTGGGATAATAAACTTGTGCATGAAAAGCCTGAATGGTTCACACGCGATTCTTTAGGGAATATGGTCTCGCCTTTTGATTGGTCGGATGTAGTACAACTTAATTACGAGGTTCCTGAAGTGTGGGATTACATGATTGATGCATTGATTTTTTGGGTTAAGGAAGCAGATGTTGATGGTTTTCGATGTGACGTGGCTTTCATGGTTCCAACAGAATTCTGGAACCGCGCCCGCAAGGAACTGGATCAGGTAAAGCCTGTTTTTATGCTTGCTGAGGCCGAGGTTCCCGAGCATCATGAATTTGCTTTTGATATGTCGTACGGCTGGGCTATGCACCGTGTTATGAACGAGGTAGCTGCAGGGAAGAAAAACGCAAACCACCTGGATTCAATGATTCGTGTGAACCAGGAGAAATTCCCACCTGAAGCCATTTTGATGCAATTTACCTCCAACCATGATGAAAACTCCTGGGCAGCAACGGAGCATACCCGTTTGGGTGAAGGGCTTCTCACTTTTGCTGTGCTAACGACTACCATACCGGGCATGCCCTTAATTTACAATGGGCAGGAAGCTTCCATGAACAAAATGCTAGCTTTTTTCGAGAAAGATGAAATTGACTGGTCAGAAATTCCTTACGAAGATTTTTACCGCGAATTGCTAGCCCTTAAGCACAATGTGCCTGCTTTGTGGAATGGTATCCATGGTGGTTCTTACACAAGGATCAACACCGGTGACGATGAGAAATTATTTGCTTTTATGCGCCAGAAAGGCAAATCAGAAGTTTTTGTGATCCTTAACTTTTCTGATGAAGTGGTTGAAACTATTCTGAAAGGCGATCTTTACGTCAGGGAATATAAAACGGCTTTCATCTACGAAAGCATGAGGTTCGAACCAAATACGAGTATAACCATAGCGCCCTGGGAATACCGGGTGTATTACAGTTAAAGGTAAATTGTCAACGTTTTATGGTATAAACAAAAGAGGCTGCCTGTTAGGGCAGCCTCTTTTAATCTAGCAACTTTAATGCTTAGAGTATAGTTCCAGTATTATCGTCGAACATTAGGGTAATAACCTGGCCGGTAGTACCTGCAACTGCAGCCTGGTCGCCACCATCATTACGATATTCTATTTTTCCTGTAAATACATTGAACTCAGCATTCCACCAATCAGGAATCCATGCATGTGAAGCATACATACGAATGTTACCATTGGCAACGAGTGCCGGTGAAGTGAGTGTTTTAGCTGTATTATCCACAATAAATTTGTTGGCTTCAACACCAGCATCCCAACCGCCAAATGCATCACCAATTCCATAAACGGCAGCTTCTTTAATTGAAACTTTGATCATTTCATTCCTTAAGTCCAGAACAATCATGTACATTCCGCTTGTTGCGATTGACATATTGCCACCGGCTTCGGTAACAACAATACCATCTATGTCAAATTCATTAACATCAGCGAAGCCCAAATTCGGATTGCCCCAGTTTTCGGCTGCCAGTTTGAATCCAAGGCCAGCTTCGAGGTGTGCAATTTTCCAGAATAAACCTTCAGTAGGAACACCACCGGCAGCTTTGTGCATCAATGCTTCATCGGTATTTCCTGGTGCATCCCAGCCATAGGCTGTAGCATCACCAACAAGGAACATGGCTTCAGGGTATTCTGGAAGTGGTTCAACATCACCGGTTTTGGTAAGGGTTGATTTGAAGCCATCGGCAACAGTCCAGTCCAGTGTAACAGTATACACACCTTCGTTTGCAGCATCAAAAAGATAGTCAGGTCCACCAGGAACTAGTGTAGTGGTAAGGTTAGGCAGTGTTCCGCTAACTACGCCACCAAAATTGGTATTAATTTTTATGGTATCGCCATTTATTTCAAGCTTCCAACCACCACCATAGCGGAATTTGAAATTACCGGCCCTCAATTCAAGGTTTTCAATTTTGAAGGTCATAGCCGTCATACTAAAAGCACCAACAAGTGGCATTTGGCTATCTGACCAGCCTAAAGCAGTCGATCCACCTAAGATTGCCCAATAAGGAACTGGTGCAATTACGAAAACACCTGTTTGGGTATCAATGATCACATGGTAGAGTCCATCTGTAGGAACAGTGAATACACCGGTGTTTCCAAGTGTACCTTTCTGAATTGTGATATTGGGCTGCTCGTTTAAACCATCGGTTGAAACTGACTCAACGGTAGCTGGCCCCCATGTGGTTGTAGTCTGACCGGCAACCTGGACAATGTTGAACCCCGTTGCTCCGGCTTGCAGGGCGACATATTTTTCAAACATGCCTGGTCTCATTACCTGCCCAACTTCGTTTTGACCGGCGGCAAGAATGCCTTTAAAATCGAGATCTGCAAATGGAGTCACAGCACCTTTAATGTAGAATCCATCTTCTACAAGAATTGGATCATCGTCATCGTCATCATCTTTACAAGATACCATAACCATTGCTGCGAGCATCAATACGCTCATAAAGTACAACAATTTTCTTAACTGATTCTTTTTCATTTTTTTAAGATTTAAATTTAGTTAGAAATACAGGACATTTTTAAGTGCAAATATATGATTAAATTAATTAAGTGAAACTGGTTCCAATGCAAGATTTGGGTTAGAGTCAATGGTCCATTGTGGAATTGGGAAAGTGTTACGGTCGGGGGTAGAGGCATCTTTTTCCCACCATGCCTTGTTGAACTCTCCAAACCGGATAAGATCCTGCCTGCGGTGTGCTTCCCAGAATAATTCCCTGCCGCGTTCTTCGAGCAGCATAGGTAGAGTTACCCCACTCCAGTTTCCCAGTCCAGCACGGTTGCGTATCATATTCACATCAGCATCACCGCTTTTGCCTTGTCGGATCAATGCTTCAGCCCTCATCAGATAGATGTCTGCAAGTCTGAAAACGGGGAAATCGTTGCTAAGGTCGGCTTTAGCACCACGCTTGATTTCAAATTTGGCAACCCTGACACCTGACATGCGTATCTCCTGTGGAGTATTTCCGGCACCCATTGTTAATGCTGGAATTGCCGGTGAGAATACGAGTGGAACTCCACCAGCGCCCTGATCACTGATAGGAAGGCCGGCGTACGTGTACTGCTGTCCGACCAAGAAATAATCATGGCGCAGGTCGTCGGCTTCGTAGGTATTGTAATGTGCCTCTATCACTGCGAAACCATTCCATGGGCCCACGACCATTTCAAAAGTAAGATTGCTGTTATAGTGCAAAGTTCTCATGTGTAAGTTATTGCCTGTATATGTATCCTCGTCGTAGGGTATTGCCCATATATTTTCAGAGGAGGATTCATTGGTTGTAATAAATGGAGCAAGTGGGTTTGATTCTAACGCAAACGAACCTGAAGATATTATGCTATCGCATACAGCCTCTGCTTTTTCCCAGTATTGAGGATTTGCACTACCAGTATACACAGCATGATTCAGGTACAACTTGGCTAGCAAACTCCAGGCCATAGCTTTGGTAACTCCAGTTTTTGACGAACTTGGACTCAGCAAAGGCACTCCCTCTTCAACTTCGGCTACTATCCGCTGGAATATTTCATGCCTGAAATTGCGCTTTGGTTGAGGGTCGGCGGTCAAATAGGTGGTTACATAAGGAACATCCTTGTAATTATCAATGAGCAGGTAATAGTAATAGGCCCTGAGGATTTTTGCCTTTGCAAGCGCTTCATCAATAATGGGGTTGCCTGCAAGATCCTGTTGCTCTTCAATAAATTTATTGGCTTCAACAATTCCGCCATAGAAGCGGCTCCACATGCTGTTTATTGCTTCGGTATTATTGTCCCAGGTATGTTGATGCAACACCCGCCATTTTCCGCCATCATCCCAGTCTCCGGCACGGGTAGGGCCAACAACTTCGTCGCTTGTAAGTTCCTGTGCGAACCACCAGCCACCCCCGTCGAGAAGTTCACGCATGGGGGCGTATATTGGGCTCATTTTCAGGATAGGGTCGGCTATATATTCGTCAGCAGGAATCCGGTCATAGAGCGTGTCATCCAGCTTGGTGCATCCAAAAGTCGCACCGATCAGTAATAAGATTGCAAGTATTCTTTTCATCGTTGTACGCTTTAAAAATTATAATGTAACATTTACACCGAAAGTGAATGTCCGGGTTTTGGGGTAAATATTGTATTGATCCAATCCGAACGCCCTTCCTGAATAGTTTATTTCTGGGTCAATGCCGCTATAGTTGGTAAGGGTCAACACATTGTTGGAGGCAATATATAATCTGATTTTTTCGAAGCCTGCAACATTGCGTATGTTATAACCCAATGAAATGTTGTCGAGGCGCACAAAAGAGCCATCTTCAAGATAATAACTGCTCACCTTGGGATTGTCTCTTAAACCCCGGTCATATTCATCAACTGCTGAGCGAAGTACGTTG
This sequence comes from Bacteroidales bacterium, assembly GCA_014860575.1. Taxonomy (NCBI): domain Bacteria; kingdom Pseudomonadati; phylum Bacteroidota; class Bacteroidia; order Bacteroidales; species Bacteroidales bacterium. Next base: position 20,828 of record JACZJK010000043.1, on the reverse strand, counting down.
CGATCAGGCAGGAATATCGGGTTGCCAAGAATAAGTCGTGTAGTGTTGAAAATTTCATGTCCATACACCGCCCTGACGGTAAAACTCATATCAAAGTTTTTATAGAATTCAAAATAGTTTGACCAGCCTAGTTCAAAATCAGGTTGAGCTGATCCGACATTGCGACGTTCTGCCAGGGTAATATCACGGGTCACACCACCAGCTGCGGTGTAAAACAGAAACATGCCATCGGCAGTAAGGCCGGCATATTCGGGCATGTACCAGGTACCTATAGGGATTCCTGGCTCTACAACCTGAGTCCAGTTGTCAGCTCCAACAAGGCCCGGTCCTGATAGATAACTTTCTTTTAACTGTGACCAGGGATAGGTATCGTTTGAAAGACTAATTACTTCTTGTTTGTAGGTTGAGAATACAATAGATGTCCTCCAGTCGAAGTTGGTGTTTCTTACAGGGTAGGTTTGTGCATAAAATTCAAAGCCCATTACTGCAAATTCGCCAACATTAGCCCAGGTTCTGTCAACTTTGTTAGGTGGTACGGGAACGGAGTATAAGCCAAGCAGGTCATAGGTTCTTTTATCAAAGAAATCAAATGAACCGGAAACCTTATCGTTCAGGATTCCAAAATCAAGGCCGATGTTTAATTCAGCATTTTCTTCCCATTTCAGATCAGGGTTAGCATTGTGTGCAAAAGCAAAAAGGATAGCGGTTTCCCCGGTTTCAAAGTTAAAGGAATTGCCTGCTGAACGGTAATATTCTATATCGTTATACACACCAATTTCCTGGTTACCGGTGATTCCATAACCTACACGGAGGCGAAGGTTGTTCAGGAACGAAACATTGCTCATAAAGTTCTCGCCTGTGATGTTCCACATGGCCGATGCTGAAGGAAACCATCCCCATTCATTGTTTATACCAAATTTTGAAGATCCGTCGCGACGTATAGTGGCGGTGAGGAAATATTTTCCATCCCAGTTATAAATTCCACGGCCAAAAAAAGATATCAGCCGGCTTGACCACTTGTAGGAAGTGATATCTCCGGCAACAACATTCTGAAACAATGAGAGATCGTGCATTTTTGTAAAGTTCACAAAAGGTTGCCTGCCCTGGGCCTGAAAACCGGTTCCAAAATCTTCCTGGAATGAATATCCGGCAACTGTCTGAAGGCTATGCTTGTTAAATGTATTATTATATCTCAACGTCGCTTCCAGAACTCTTGATTCAAAATTGTTGTAGGACTTCCTTCCGTAGCCGTCAAAACTATTGAGATACATTGTCGTTGGCATAAAGTACGAGCCTTCATCATCGTTCCGCGTATAGGCCAGGTTTATTCCGGCTTCAAATCCTTTGAAAATTTCCAGGTCGGCTTTTACGTAACCAAAAAACCTTTTGGCATCTCTTTCGTTATCAATTTGCTCTATTAAAGCAACCGGGTTGTAATACTGGAATACGCGTTCGATTTCATAATAATTGCCGAAATAAGGACTTTCGGAGTCTTTGAGTGGGTCAGTAGGATTACGTTGGTAGGTTTGAAACAGCACCTGGTCGGCACCCCAACTACCATAATTGATATAGTCGTTATTTTCAAAAGTACCAGCGAGCCCTGAGGAGATGATAAGCTTATCATTAAGCGCTTTTTGGTCGAGGTTGATGCGGCCTATTGTCCTGCTTTTTGATGAACCCAGAATTACACCTGTAAAATCGCTGTGCGAAACCGAGGCACGATAGTTTGTATTGCCATCACCGCCTGAAAATGCCAGGTTATAATTTTGAGAAGAACCTGTACGGAAAATTTCATCCTGCCAATCGGTGCTTGCCCCGCCGTCAATAAAGAATGTCTGGAACTGGGGATTATTCTCAATAAACCCGCGAAATTCATCAGCCGGTAGCAGGTCGAGGCGTTTGGCAACATTCTCGTACGAAATAAAACTATTGAAATCAATTCGCGTTCCTTTGCGCTCTGTACCACGCTTGGTAGTAATAATAATTACACCGAAAGCGCCCCTTGAACCATAGATTGCTGCTGCAGAAGCATCTTTGAGAACATTATAAGATTCAATATCTTCAGAGGCAATGGTGGTGGGATCGGCACCAGGAACACCATCAATTACATATAATGGACCAGTGTTAGTTGATAAGCTTGAAGCTCCCCTGATTTTGATGTTAAACCCTGAGTTGGGGTCGCCACCTTGTTTTGTGATCAACACGCCTGCAACTTTACCCTGTAATCCCTGGATAGGATCAGTAAGTACACCTTTGTTCATGTCATCAGCGGTGATGCTTGCAACAGCACCCGTTCTGTCGCTTTTTTTCTGAACACCATATCCAATTACCACCAATTCATCAAGAGACGTAGATTCGGGCTCAAGACTGATGTTAATGGTGGCTGTTTGGTCGGCCGTTACCCTTACAGTTACTGTTGTTGGGAGGTAACCGATGAAGCTGGCGTTAAGCCTTACTTCGCCGGCAGGTAAATTTTGCAGCATGAATGATCCGTCAATGCTAGTTGAGGCGCCGGTTGAGGTACCTTCAACGACAACATTTGCGCCAGGCAGGGTTTCGCCAGTGATCTGGTCAGAAATCACGCCAGAAATGTTGCCTGTTTGACCAAAAACCGCAAGCAATGAAAACATCGCAAGCAGGGTCGAAATGAAACGTTTTAAAAATAGGCTCATAGTCAACTTAATTTAAGTTAAGATGTTGTTGTTGAAATTGTGGTTTGTTTTCTGAAATTATTGAAGGAGCGAGGGCAAATATACAACAATTAAGAGTTTGTTAATTATTTGTTAAACCTGATCTTCAATTTTTTGTCTTTTTTTTACGCAAACGATTGCAAAAGTTTAAAACCGGTAAGAATATTTGATTATCTTGGGCTGCTTTTTAAGCCAGACATGGCAGTTGACCTGGTAAACTGTTAATAAAATTGATATTTGAGCGAATGAAGTCACACCTTATCTCCATCAGTGATATTGCCCGTAACCTGGGCATCAGTGCATCTACTGTTTCCAGGGCACTCAAAGATAGTCCCAGCATCAGCGCCAAAACCAAACGCAGGGTGTTGGAAATGGCGCAGCAATCAGGATACCGGCCAAACATCCTTGCCATGAGCCTGAGAAAACAGAGTTCCCGCACAATCGGCCTTATCATTCCAGAAATTGCCCACCATTTTTTTTCTTCGGTAATCAGTGGCATCGAGGAGTTGGCTTATGCAAGCGGCTACCGGGTAATGATTTGCCAATCCAATGAAGACCAATCGCGTGAGGAACTCAATTTAACAGCCTTGCTCGATCATCGTGTTGATGGTGTGCTTGTTTCGGTCAGTAAGAACACTCTCGGCTTTGATCATTTTAAAACGGTAATAGAACAAGGCGTTCCGATCGTTTTTTTCGACCGCATCAGCCAGGAACTGGCAACTGACCGCGTAGTTACCAACGATTATGAAGGCGCACGGGCAATTACTTCACATTTGATTGAGAAAGGTCACCGCAACATTCTTCATCTGGCTGCACCCCGCTATTTGCTTGTTGGGAAGGAAAGACTGAGGGGATATGAGCAGGCCCTTTATGAGAACCATATTGACCGGCATATTGATTTTGTGTTGCAATGCGACACACGCGAACAGGTGAGAGCGCTACAGGACGAAATTCTCAAGCTTGCACCACGTATTGATGCAATATTTGCCGTTAACGATTTCACGGCTATCGCTGCCATGCAACTGCTCCAGGCAAATGGGTATGCCATACCTGCTGACATTGCCATTGCAGGTTTTGGCGACGACCCGATAGCATCCATCGTTACCCCCAGGTTAACAACAGTTGAGCAGAAAGGCTATGAAATGGGCAGGGAAAGTGTTCAGTTGCTGATACAGCGAATTGAAAATCCTGATAAGGAGATTCAGCCCAGAACCAGGATTTTTGAAAGTACTGTTAAAGCGAGAGAATCAAGTTAGAGAAAAAAAGAAATAAGCGAACCAGACGAACGAAGTAAACCTGGAAACTGTCTCAAAACCTCGGAGTTTACTTTTTTTTCATACTGATCAGCCGCGTTAGATCAGTATGACTAGATTTGACCTTTAGAGAAAGCCTCTTAATGTGAGAAGCCTTCCTACAGCTTGCGCTTGGTGGGGCAGCTTACCTACTGCACCAATGGTCGGCCAGGGCGATATTGAGTTCAGACATTATTGGTAAGCTGGAAATACGAATACTTTACTTATCCAGATCCACTGGCTTAATTGTATTTTATTCAGGAATCCACACAGAAACAGAACCGCCTTTGCAGCGGAACTCTCCCCATCCATCCCCATTGGTAGTTACCGTGCCATCTATTTGTTTAGTAATATCAACATAAGTTGTTTCAGGAGAGCCTGTTTCCATATACTTTACGCCATCATCTCCATTGCTGATTAAGACAGCCATTCCACGCTGTTCACCTTCTTTTCCCATTCGTGTCCAGCCAATACAGTTTGGATGATCCAAATAATCGTACTGATCATTGTATGCATATTCCTTTCGAACAAATAAGAACTGGTCAATTAACCATTGATGAGAATCTTTCCAGATCTCATATTCATTTCCATCTCTGCCGGTATCTATATAGTGTGCCCCATAATAATCAGCCGCGAAAACACAGGGATATCCATCTCTTCGTAAAAGTATCAGTGCATAAGCAATAGGTTTGAACCATGCTTCAACTACTGATTCGAGGGATTGTAATGCCTGGGTATCATGGCTGCTAACAAATGTTACGGCAAAGGTGGGGTGATCTGTAACAAGGGCACTGTCGAAAATTGTTTGCATGTTAAAGTTTCTACCTTCTTTGCCAGCACGCGCAAAATTATAATGCAGGTTCACATCAAAGAGCATCATATTCCCGTCAGTTGCTCCAATAAAATGTTCTAAGGCCGAGTTATTACCCGACCAGTACTCGCCAACTGCAAACAGATCGCGGCCGCTGTGTTTACGAACATGGTCCAGCCAGTCGAGAAAAAATTTGGATTTAACGTGCTTGGTTGCGTCAAAACGAAAGCCATCTACACCTGTAGTTTCTATATACCATTCACCCCAGTAAAAAAGTTCCTTTTGCACGTCGGGATTATTGAGATCAAGATTGCAACCCAGCAGGTAATCAAAATTCCCCTTGTCAAGGTCCACACTTTCATCAAATGATTTCCCCTCGAAAAGATAAATGGCATCGGTGTTATCATCCAGCGCGTTGTGGTCCACCGCGTTAAAATGCCACCAATGCCACTTTAATTCCGAGTATTTGTTATTTCGGCCAGGAAATTTAAAATGAGTCCATGCTTCTATGGTTTGTGAATCGCCAATGGCTTCGTGCCGGTTCTGAGGATTGATAGGGGTGGCATTTAGCTTTTCGGACTCATCGGCACCAAGCCTATGATTAAAAACTACATCGGCATAAACCTGCATGCCGGCATTTTGTGCAGCTTTAATTGCAGCCAGGTATTCCTCACGCGTACCGTATTTAGTACGTACAGATCCTTTCTGATCAAACTCACCAAGGTCAAAGAGATCATATACACTATAACCAACATCAAGTCCTCCCGCGGCTCCTTTATATGCTGGTGGCAACCACATAGCAGTTATTCCGGCTTCAGCCAGGGTTTTGGCATTTTCTGCCAATTGTTTCCACAACTCCCCATCAGCAGGAGTGTACCAGTGGAAGTACTGCATCATTACACCATTAGAAGTTGACATACTTATATATTTAATAAGTGTTGGTTTTGTTATAATGTTTTACAGTTTACCTTCAAAGTGATGCGGGGCATGGTATATCGCGTCAGTGCAGGTGAATCAGTTCTTTTGCAAGTACTTCCGGGATGTTTTATTTCTCATCTCTCTTCTGAAATGAATTGTTGAACTCTTCGCGGTCATAAAATCCGTCAGCATCATTCGAGTTCTGTATTGTTTTATCTCCCCTGTAATGGCGAACCACATCTAATTCATAATTAAAATCAAGATCATCTCCCTTTCTGAACCGTTTGGTTTTCGCAAAAGTTGAACTATCAATCTGGTTGGTATTCACCACTTTATTATCCTCATTTATAACTGCCATTCCTATTGGGATAATCAAGTGATTTTCCCCATCCTTGTTTAAAAATTCATGCACACCCTCGCTTGCAGGATTTTGATATGTATTATGCTCATTCTCAATCAACGATTTATCAACTTCAACATCGAGATAAACCACACGTTCGGCAGCTTTATTTACCAGCAGATGATCTACTTTGCCAATGGTGCGGTTGTTTGCATCTTTTACATCCCAGCCTCTTACATCGTGGTAATTTTCGGCCACTTTATAACCGGATAATTCGTCCAGATTAAAAAGATTTTTATTTGTATCTGTCATAATTTTAATTTTTTGAGATTAATCAATTCATTTTTTGAAGAAGGTCAGAAGCTTCTGCAAAGTAATGCTTAACAGCATCCTTTTGATCAAGCACCAGTACTCCCGGTTTTATTGAGGTTGATGCGCTCTTTAGTTCCTCAACGTCATCTGCCAAATCTGGATATTCTGCCTGTTGTATGTTTTGCAATACATCGCTTAAAATATCAGCCGCCTTTCTGATATTATCCGCATGTGTTGTTTCATGAGAGTCGTTGGTAATTCTGTTTGCATATTCCTTTACGGTTTCCATATCTGCCCGAACTTCATATCCAACCTCATTGGCCTTGGCATTGGTAGCCTCAATTAGTTTTAATAAGGCTTCATTTGTATAATCATGGTGTAGCCCCATGTTTTCCTTATTGTTTTCTACAAAAGTTACATAAGTTGCAACAGCGCCGTTATCACCATTTACCCCTGAAGGGGCAGGTTCGTTCGTATTGCTGATATAATCTGCGTCAGATACTGCCTCTGTATTTCTGTCGCTATCATGAAATACGAGGAAATAAATAAGCAATGCTGCAACGACAAGGCCTGCGATTATCCACAGCCAACCCTGTTTTTTTTGTTCAATTTTAATTTCTGCCATAATAATTTATTATAAGTAATGAATATATTGAAAAGACAAAGTTCATGACCTTTAAAGTAATAAGTGTTACATAATTTTTGTAAAAGGTTGCATAAATCACATATTAACCCTTTTAAAATTAATCAGTTCGTTGCACAAAAAATTCAATTCTTATCATCCTCCCAGTGTAACATCCTGATCGTTGTACCACTTTAATGCGTTGTAAAAATGATCTGGATTAAAATTGGGCCAATAATCATCCAACACATAGAAATCTGAATAAATAGATTGTACCGGCAGAAAACCACTTAAGCGGCGTCGGCCACCCCAACGTATAATCAGATCTATTCTGGATACATCAAAGGATTTAATATTACTGGTGATGTTTTTTTGAGCAGAATCAGCCAGTTTTAAATTGTTTAAGTCCCATTCCCAACCGTAGTTAACTAAAAAATTTACTTTGATACCTCCCTTTCCAAAGGTATGTCGTGTGGTAAATTTGCTCAACTCTTTGGGAAACATCGGCGATTCAAAATCTCCAACAACCAATAATTCAGCTTCTTCTTTGGACAAAATATTTACTGCATTTACACAGGCTTTGGTGAAGGCTTCACGCTGTTTTACCGGCCTTTTAACATTATCAGTAGTAAATCCATAATAGGTTACTTCTTTAATTCCAACCTCTTTGCATAACTTAAAAAGTGCTAAGCCAGGATCCAAGCCATTCTCATAACCCTTTTCTTTGGTCATTTTTTTCTCTTCAGCCCATCTCCTGTTCCCGTCGGGTATTATTCCAATATGTTTTGGCGTTCTCATTGCTTATGCCCTCATATTGATTGAATTTTTAATTAAACATATGTAACCTGTTTCCGGGCATTGAGCTAACTGCATTGTCCAAGCACAACCCAGATAATTATGAATACTACAATAGTTCCTAAACAGCCACCGCCTAATTTTTTTGCGCCGTAACCTGCTATCAATGCCCTGAATATCTTGTTCATTGTGTGTGAGTTTTATTTTTTCCTGATCTGCGTTTTATTAAATGGCTCTTTTACTCCGCTGGTAATCTATCTCCATTGTGTCCGCCAAACTGCTCTAACAGAAGTTTTGCAAAACGCACATCAGGTTTGGAAACCCTTGCGTTGAACTGTAATTCTTTTATGTGATGAAACATGGGCTCTTAATTTTTTTGTGAAGTATGTGCTGTTAAATTGTTTTGTAGGTTAACTGAGTGATCAAGATGTTTACGCAGTTCAACCAATGAAGTTGTTGCCCAATTCTTAATTTCTGAATCGTAGCCGTCTGTGGATGCTTTGTTGTAAGTGTCAATTGCATCTTTGTGTTTGCTTACCATCAGATCAACATACGCATTGTCGAAATCATTTCCTGATTTATCATTTAGTTTTGTGTAAGTATCCTTGGCATCATTGGTTGCTGAGGTTGGAATGCTTATCATTTTACTTTTAGCAAGTGCAGCTATATCATTAAGCGATTTAGTGTGCGCATCTTCCATCATTTTTCCCAATTCCTTAACTTGAGTTGTGCTTCCTTTTTGCTGAGCCAGTTGTCCTAACTGAATTTCTTCGAGGTTGATTTCGGCAGCGTTAACAAGGAACTGTGCGTCATTTTCTTGCTTATTGTTATCAAATTTTTCTTCGTTTTGTTCTTCGGCAATATCTTTGGTATCCTCCGTTTGCTGGTTAAAGCCGCATGAGGCAACGAGTAAGATCGTGGCAACGAATGTTACCTGAAGCAATGCTCCTTTAATATAATTTGTCTTTCTCATGTTGTTTTATTTTTTTGTTTAACTATTATTTTTCATTTTGTTTGAAAACGGAATGGCCTTCATTGTCATTCCGTGTTTTATTATAATTTTAATTCTACCTGTGAATTTCTTCGGCATTGTTTGAGCGCCAGTTTTCTTCAAAGTATTCAGCATCTTCATCATTACGGGGATTTACTCCTATAACAATTTGTCCGTTTTTGATTCCTGATTCATATAACTGAGCGCGCGCTTCAGGAATTCCTGAACCTACGAGAGCTCCGATTACTCCGCCGGTAATACCGCCTGCACCCGCACCTGCTAAGCCGGCAGCAATGGGTCCGGCTATAATAATTCCAAGCCCTGGTATCACCAAACTTGTTCCGATTGCGGCTATAACTCCTGCAATTGCTCCAACGGTGCCGCCAATAGCTGAACCTTTTCCAGCACCTTCCGCAGCTTTGGTTCCAATTTCGGTTTCTTTGACATCATCACCTGAAAAATGGTTTTTGCGCGTATCGTCTGACATAACTAAATTGATGTCGTCTTTTGTGTAACCTCTTTCCTGTAATGTATTGTAAGCATGTTCTGTGCTTTCACGATCACGAAACATACCTGTTAGCATGCCACGGTCTGAGGTTCTGTGCTGGTCCAGGTTCTCGTCTGGATTATTATAGTTGTTCTCGTCTTGAAGTTGATCGTGAAGTTCCTCCTCTGGATGATGTTGATTGATCTCGTCTACCAGTTGATCTTTGTTGATATCGTCTGAATGATCTTGATTTTGATTATGATATACTGTCATTTTGTTTAAATATAAATTGTAAATAATTAGTAAATGAACTGAGGCCGGTAAGCCGTGCCTTTTAGAATTTTTTGTTTTTAATGCTATCGGGAACGAGGTACATGTTTTTATCTTTATTTGTTTTGAGGAAGATCAGGTTACCTGCCATATCCATATGTTGACCTTCCTTTATCATCAATTTCGTGCCGTCTTTTTGAATATAATACCCATCGCTCATTATTCTTGTTCCGTTGCTCATGGTCATATCATTATCATGCAGGATGGTCATTTTACCATTTTGCACCCTCATCAATTTACCATTTTGCATCAGGACACCATCGGGATGTGATGCGTTAACGGGATTGTTTTGCATGCTTTGATGATGGTTGTTGACAGGTTCCCGCGGACTCATTTTTCTATTTGTTGAATCGGTTTGCGCGTAAGCACCAACGGTGATTGCAATCGCTGCAAGTACGAAGATTATTTTTTTCATTTTTGATTTAATTAAAGATTATTAATGTTTTTAACTTATTCATCTGCTCTATCATTTTAATTATCGGATGATGTGGATACATGTCGTCACACTGCTTCCATTTTCCGCATCGATGTTGCTAATATGCCACAGTCACTGATCAAGTATCTATCACCACCTCCATTGTATAAAGTACTGAATTCATACATTTTGCAAAGGTGATAAGTATAAAATCGGAGAGTCTTACATTGTTCTTGGAAAATGTTGCATGATTCACACCTTCCACTTCTGGTAAATCACAAAATGCGCTTGATGATGTGGTAGTATTCAGTTAGTTATACAAAGTCTGACAGTTGGTACAGATATAGCTTCGACGTTATTTGAGTCCGGTGTGTTTTTTAATGATCGGGGAGTCGCATCTTAAGCAGATTTTTTGGTATGCGCCAGCCAATTTGCTTTTAACTCATAATTTCTTTTCCAAGCTCAAAATTGAAAACTGTAAATACGCGTTTCATCAATGAGTTTGTTGATTTTTTGCAGTTGGTATTTTACGCACAATGGAGAGGGGATGTATCCGTACCAGATAAAGAACTTCATTCTTTATAATGTTTCCAACACCAGCAAAGATGTCTTGATCTAACACTTCATCACAAATTAATTGGTCAGCTTTAGCTTTTAATTTGACCCTGGCATTTTTCTTATTCCAGTGGTCATTCATAACATCCGCACTCCAGTCATAATAAGTGTTTATGTCTCCTTCAAGATATTTCAATGAGCAAGTATACAAATTTATTTCCCCGTTTTTACAAGTGAGATTATTCTTATTGCTCTGTCGGGTTTCTTTTTATCTACGGTACAACTGCCAAACATTAAGAAATGCACCCTTAGTGTAAGTCCGTCGAAGCAAATGAGGAAATGCTTTCCCCAGCTTTTAAACTCAACTATCTTTTTATTAAGTAAGATACACTGGTCAATTTTGCTATTGCCACTAACAGCAATAATTTTTTTTCCGGCAAATTTTGCAGTTGCTTCTTTGACTAAAATTATCGAGGGTCCTTCGGGCATGTTTTTAAGCTGATTTACTTTTCTTACCTGATAAACTTGCTTTCAACATTTCCATTAAATCATCACTTTGTTTATGCACGACTTTCATTTTTGGAGTGGCGATCTTTTTGCCTTTCGATTTTGCCTTAATTCGCTTTAGCAGCTTGGCCGTGTAAGTATCTTTATATGCTTCAATGCTGAATTTTTCCGTTAACTGCTCAACTAGTTTTTTAGCCATATCCATTTCCCTGGATTTTGTTTTTGACACGGGCGGTAGCTTTAAATCAGAAGGATCCCTTATCTCCTGGCTAAAGCGTATGCGATTTAGCACAATCACATTTTTATAAGGTTTTAGTATTGCCAGGCTTTCCTTATTTCGTAATACAAATGTTGTAACTCCAACCTTGCCAGAGGATTCTAAAGCATCACGCAACAGGGCATAAGCCTTCATTGCTTCTTTTTGTGGTTCGAGATAATAAGGCTGTTCATAATAGAGACTATCTATTTCTTGCTGGTCAACGAAGTTTATTATTTCAATCATTTTGGTTTTAACGGCGTCGGCTGCTTCAAAATCTTCATCATCTAAAATCACGTAGCCACCTTCCAGTTTATAACCCTTCACAATGTTTTCGTAAGCTACTTCTTTACCCGTGCTTTCATTTATCCTTTTGTATTTGATATTGGAGTGGTCTTTACTGTCAAGCATGTCGAGGTCCAGGTAGCTTTCCTGTACTGCCGAAAATAATTTTACGGGAATATTTATCAACCCGAAGCTGATAGAGCCTGTCCATATTGCGCGCATGATATCTTAATTTTAGTATTTTAATAACTCAGAGAAAAATTGCTTTTCATTGGTTCACAGCGTTTTTATTCTTTATTAAAAGCTTTAATTTCTTTTTCCAGATTAATTCCTTTACCTAGAACGGGTTTAAAAATATCACCTTTGCTTTTTATTCGGTCCAAAGCATTATAAATGTTGAAATCACTCATTTTTAGTCCTTTCTTTACTTCATCCCACATGAGTGGCATTGAAACCGTTGCACCGGGTTTGGGTCTTAAAGAGTAAGGCGCTGCAACGGTAGCTTGTGACCGGTTCTGTAAAAAATCAATGTACATTTTTCCTTTTCTTGCTTTTACGATCCGCTCAATGCTTGTATATTTTGGAATTTCCCTTTGCACCAATGTTGCTATTACCCGTGCAAATTCTTTTGATTGTTCATAGGTGTATTTTGCACCCATCGGAATGTAAATATGCATGCCGCTGGAACCACTTGTTTTTGGATATGATGAAACGCCCATAGCCTCCAGAATATACCTGCAAACATTTGCTGCTTCTATAACCTGGTCAAAAGTATTTTCTGCAGGGTCTAAGTCTATGATGCACCAGTCGGGATAATCTTCTTTTTCCACTTTGCTATGCCAGGGATTCATTTCAATGCATCCAAGGTTTGCCATGTATAAAAGGCTTGCTTCATCCTTTGCTACCAGATATTTTCTTAAGCGATTATCAGCATCGCTTTTATAATCAAACTTTTCGACCCAGTCAGGAGCGGTTGCTGTTACATCTTTAAAATAAAAGCTTTTACCGTTGATGCCGTTCGGATGACGGTTCATAGCTTGAGGCCTATCTTTCAAGTAAGGGAGAATAAAAGGTGCAATCTGATAGTAATAGTTGAGCATATCACGCTTCGTGATTTTTTCTTCCGGCCTGTATATCTTATCCAGGTTTGTGAATTTTATTTCATTTCCATTAATTTTCCGAACCTGGGTTTTATCAGCGGGGTTTAAAAATGTTTTACGGTCTTTTGACCCAACTGGTTTTATGATTGGTTTTGACTTTGTGCCTTTCTGCACTATAATTTCGCCTGTGTTCATAGCTTCTTTAGTAACGTCTGTTGCTTTTTTGTCGCTACGCATAGCTTCAAATGATGGATGCCGCATAATTCCTTCAGTCGTCATTTCAGTAAAACCTACTTCGCACACCAATTCAGGTTTCATCCATACTGCTGTTGCCTTTGGCGGATTGTTCCGGAAGCGCGAAGGTTTGTTTATTTCAGGCAATTCGGTGAAAGGCGAAGACTTCGTAATGTAAGGTTTGAATTGTTTAAGCATATCCAGTTGTTGTTTATCGCTAAACCCTGTTCCTGCTTTGCCTGTATACATCAACTTTCCTCCATCATAAACGCCTAGTAATAATGAGCTGAAAGACTTAGGTGTGTCTTCATTTTTTGTATAACCTCCAATTACCATTTCCTGTCTTTTATTGGCTTTTATTTTAAGCCATTCTTTGGAGCGAATTCCAGGGGAATAAGTGCTGTCCGATTTTTTCGCCATAATTCCTTCCAATCCCATCTTCTTTGCGGTATCAAAAAATTCTGTTCCGTTTACTTCAAAATTTTCACTAAAGCGAATAATACTATTCTCAGGAATGATTTGTTTCAACATAGTTCTTCTTTCACTCAAGGGGATTTGCATCAGGTCTTTACCATTTATCCAGAGTAAATCAAATACATAAAAATAAATTTCTCCATCGGCTTCGCTGCGCCAGTTTTGCAAAGCGCCAAAATTTGGTTTCCCAGCTTCATCCAGCACTACTACCTCTCCATCCACCACAGCATGAAGGTTCCATTGCTGAATGGCTTTATGAACCGGATAAAACTTTTCGTTAAACGATTTATCGTTTCTGGATTTTAAGTCCACCTTCTCTTTATTGCAGAACGCTACTGCCCGGTAGCCATCCCATTTTATTTCGTATTGCCAGCCATCTTTATCAAATGGTTTATCAACCACAGTTGCAAGCATGGGAGCCAATTTAGAAGGAAACTTTGCAGTTTTCCCTGAAGATTCGATTGCATCACCCGCATCCTTGTTTTCTTTTTCGCTCTTGTTCTTTGTAGAAGTAGCTTTTACATCGCTGCGTTTTTTGAGCGGAGTTTCTTTTTTGCTTTTCGACGAGGAATCTTTTACCCGATTATCTCTATAAAAATTAGTTGAGGTTTTTTCTATCTCTGCCAATGTTTTTTTTGAGATAACAGATTTGTCTTTCAGCGTGATATCTTCCCTGGAAACGAATTTATCTTTTACTTTAAACAATAGCCAGGCGTTCTCCTCTTTCCCGCGGGTTTTTACCAGCGCATATTCACCTTTCAGCTTTTTGCCATGCAGTACAAGTTGCAACTTACCGGCATGAATTCCTCTTCGTAATTCTTTATCCTGTGCAATTTTATCCTTTCCGTCCGCATCAGCAGGCTCGTAAAAACCTTCATCCCAAACGATCACCGTTCCTTTACCGTAGCCACTCGGAATGATGCCTTCAAAGTTTATGTAATCATAGGGATGGTCTTCCACCATCATGGCAAGACGTTTAACATCCGGATCTGTAGATGGCCCCTTAGGCACGGCCCAGCTTTTCAAAACACCTTCCATTTCCAAACGGAAATCATAGTGCAAATTCCTGGCATCATGCTTCTGAATTAAAAATCGAAGTTTATCATTATCAGGGCTGCCACCGGTAGGTTCCGGACTTTCATTGAAATTCCGTTTCTTTTTATATTTAGTAAGCGCCATTTTAGGGTTGTTAATATTTATGCCACACTGCTTATATCAAAAATTAAACCGTTCAGGATTTTTAATTTGTTGATGGCGTCACCCATTGTATTGTTAAAATATACAAATAGGGTTCTACCTTCTTAAATACACTATGCAGCATGATTCACACATTCCCTTCGAAGAAATCATTGAATTTCTTGCTGTTGTGATGGCCTTCTATTCTATAATGTTTAAGCGGAAAAGTCTTTTCCTATCATGATGAAGAAACAAAAAATCGGTTTCTGATTGAGTTGTGTGAATAATGTAATCTTTCCAAATAATTATGTAACACGTCTCGGTGTTGATGCACTTAATTTCGGGGCCCGGGTTTTTTCTAACCAGATTTTAGAATCTTCTTCAACTGGAAAACGCAGAAAAAAACCGGTAAACAAAATAATGTATATAGGTCACGCAGTTAAAAACTGGCTTTGTACTTCTCTTATTTAAAAGCATTCCTAATATAAAAATAGATAATAAAATATGTGGTTTACCAAATCAGCTGAAGCAGTTTTAAAAGAACTAAGTGTTGATCCGTCAATTGGTCTTTCTGACGAAGAAGCCTCAACCAGATTGAAGAAATCCGGTGCGAACAAACTGCTTTCAAAAAAAAAGAAAAGCATATTCCTGATGTTTTTTCAACAGCTTAAAAACTGGCTGATTTATATTTTGTTAGGTGCGGTGGTAATAACCCTGTTTATGGGGGAGTATGTTGATGTGATTATCATTTTATTGGTTATAAATATTAATGCTTTCTTAGGTGTTTTTCAGGAAGTCAAAGCCGGAAAAGCAATTGAAGCCCTACAGAAACTAACACTGCTTAAAGCGCTGGTTCGCCGAAACGGAGTAGTTAAGGAGATAGATTCTGAGAAAATCGTTCCCGGGGATATTCTGATCCTTGACGCCGGAAGAATCATTTCCGCAGATATTCGCCTGCTTGAATCCATTAATCTCCAGGTAGATGAATCATCATTAACAGGCGAGTCAGTTCCCTTAGAAAAAGATGCAACCTTAATTCAAACCGACCAGAAAACCGCACTGGGCGACCGCTTAAACTCAGGTTTTATGTCCACAGTTGTTACAAGCGGAAGGGGAATCGGGGTAGTAGTTGGCACGGGGATGAATACCGAAATTGGTAAAATTGCTTCCATCATTAACACGGAGGTCAATTCGAGAACCCCATTGGAAATACGCTTGGATAAGCTGGGAAAAACCCTTGGCATAATTGCAATTGTAATTTGTGTGTTTATTTTCATTGTTGCGATCCTTCAGGGAAGGGATTTGTCTGAAATGTTCATGATGTCAATTTCCCTGGCTGTAGCTGCCATCCCCGAAGGACTGGCCGCTATCGTAGCCGTTGTGCTGGCAATAGGTGTAACCAAGCTTTCAAAGAAAAATGCCATCATAAAAAATCTATCCGCTGTCGAAACCCTGGGTTCCCTCAATATTATCTGCTCCGACAAAACCGGAACCTTAACACAGAATAAGATGACGGTAACAAATGTCTTCACACTCGAAGGGCTTGTGAGCGAAGGCATGGAGAATAATACTTCTGAAGAATTATCATTGCTGGCAAAGGCCATGATCCTTTCCTCGGATGCAAGTTATGATAATGGCGAAGGGACAGGAGATCCAACCGAAATAGCCTTACTTATTATGGGCGACAAGCTGGGGATTGACCGGAAAGAATTGCAAAGCAGCAGTAAGCGTATCGCTGAATCGGCATTTGATTCTGATCGTAAGAGAATGTCAACACTCATTGAAGATAACGGGAAATTCATGGTTTATACGAAAGGCGCCATCGGAAACCTGATTGAAATTTGTACCCAGGTTTTAGACGGAGGCAAACCGATTCCATTAACCAGGGATCATAAAAATAAATTTCTTGTTGCAGCAGATAATATGGCTGATCAGGCCCTGCGTACACTTGGGGCAGCCAATAAACCGGTAAATGGGAAAATTGACCCTTCTGAGATGGAAAAAGATCTTATTCTTATTGGCGTGGTGGGAATGATAGATCCACCAAGGGCAGAGGTTAAAGACTCTATTTTAAAAGCAAAAAGTGCAGGAGTTAAAACGCTGATGATTACCGGCGATCACAAGAATACTGCTTTCGCCATTGCTGTTCAGCTTGGAATAGCAGAAAAAATTGAGCAAACCATTACCGGGCTGGAAATTGATGAACTTAGCGATTTGGAATTCGCAGCGCAAATTAGCAATTACCATGTTTTTGCGCGTGTTTCCCCCGAACACAAAGTAAAAATTGTGCGGGCCCTGAAATCACAGGGAAACATCGTTTCTATGACCGGTGACGGGGTCAATGATGCCCCTTCATTAAACACAGCCGATATAGGAGTGGCGATGGGCATTACAGGCACTGATGTTGCCAAAGGCGCTTCGGATATGATACTTATTGATGATGATTTTTCAACCATTGTTGCAGCCATCGAGCAGGGAAGAAATATTTACAATAACATTAAAAAGTCAGTAATTTTTCTGATCACCTGTAACCTGGGCGAAGTGATTACCATTTTCATTGCATTGATTATAGGTTGGAAAGCCCCATTGCTTGCAACACAGTTGCTGTGGATAAACCTGATCACCGATTCCCTCCCTGCCATAGCCTTGGGAATGGATCCCGGAAACCCGGATGTGATGAAAGAAAAGCCACGACCTGCAAAAGAGAGTTTTTTTGCAAACGGTGCCGGCATGCATGTTTTGCTCGGGGGATTTTTAATTGGGGCCTTAACTATCGCCGCTTTCTTTTATGGATATTATGAGCATGGATATTCCCCGTTTGATAAGCAGGTACCACCAAACACCTTAGAATATGCCCGAACCATGGCATTCATGGTGTTGGTAGTCAGTCAGCTGGCCTATTCACTGGCGATGAGAGATAAACGGAAATCCATTTTCAGCATTGGAATCTTTTCAAATAAATACCTTGTGGGAGCAATAGTTGCTGGCCTGGCACTTCAACTGATTGTGGTTGGAATACCGGTAATTCAAAAGGCCTTTCACTTGCAGATGCCTGATTTAAGGGCTTGGGGAATTATTTTTGCCCTGGGAATTATTCCCCTGGTTTTAAATGAGTTTTTTAAGCTGTTTATCAGGTTTCGAAGAAAGAAGGATGAAAAATAGCTGCTGAGTTGCCCTTTTATAATTTTCGCGTTCTCAAAAGCGGTATTGGGCAACAAATTTCATAATAGCTATCCATTATTCTGCTTTTTTAGGTTTTTCCAGTTCTCTCACAGGTTTAGTTTCCAAAGCGGCTTCTAAACGCCGTTTTTTTAATTCCATGAATTGAGCGCCTGAGGTGGCTTGCTCTTCTTTTGATAAGATTTTTTCGGCTTCAGGGAATAATTCCTCTTCCTCTTCGCTCAAATGGTGTTCGAGGATTTCTTCAAATACTTTGAACTTCACTATCCATCTTGAATTGTCTTTCGGGAAATCCTTCAAATCCAGTAGTAAAATATTCAGGACAAAATGTTCCTCCTGCGATTCAAGCGATTCGTCTTTAATTTCTTTTTTAGAATGTAATTTGCTCAACAGCAAATCTTCTTCCAATTCGTGATGAACGTCCAGATGTTTACCCAGAAGGTAAAATCTTGATGGATCTTGTTTAATTTCTTCAACCAATTTTCGCATTTCGTCATGGTGGGCAATCAGTGCCTTTGTTATTGTTTTCATAATATTCTGCTTTTTTTTTAATTTTAATTTTTTTGAAAATTTTTGCATGGTAGTTTTAGCCAGAAAGTATTACCAAATGAAGAAAAGTGTTACATCACTCACATGTGCAATGCATTTTTATATGGCAACAAACGTACCCTTGAGTTCTGCGTGAACGGGGCTATGATTTGACAAATATTTACGCATCGCATCTATAACCCTCTCTGAATGATTTTCACGATTACGGCCATATTTTTCAGGTACACCTTGCATTGTGACGAATGTTGCAGTGTAGTATTTATCAGCCTGAACCTCTTCATTGCCAACAAATATTTTTTGAATACGATTGCCTGAGGAGTTTTCAATCTTAAAATAGATATTAAGACCGAGACAACGTTTAACATATCCACCCATTTGATTGTAGGGGTCGCACGAAAAAGTCCTTTCAAGATTCTCCTCCAACATTTCCCTGAGTTCCTCCCCGGATATTTCTGTAGTTGAAACAGGCGGGTTCATAGGGATAATATTGTAAAGGTCGTTTAAGGTTATCTGTCCCGGAACTATTGGCGCACCGTAGCGCCAGCCATTTGAAAATGCCAGTTGAGCACTGGTGCTTTCAAGTAAAGCCTGGAGCATGAAATTATCCATAGTAGACTCCATACTTGTTCCCCGGTTGAGTGCTGTGGATGTTTCACCAACAACCTCCGCGAGTTCATTCTTGTATGGTGCAAGGGCATGCCTTACCAGTTCAGCTACTATTGGGTCAGGTTGTATAGCTGCTTCTACCTCTATCAACCGATGCCGGTAATCAACGATTTGCCCGCCGCTCAACTCCAAGTCCAGACGACCTAAAAATGAACCATGACAGCCTGATTGGATAACAATCGTTTTACCATTAAGAACCGGTTTACAAAGACGGTTATGCGTATGGCCGCTGAGACAAACATCTATGCCTTGTACTTCAGATACAAGCTTCATATCCTGAGCGAAGCCAAGATGAGAAATCAGGACAATCAAATCAATATTTTCTTTACTGCGCATCAAATCAATAATTGGCGGAAGTTCATCTTTACCCAATGTAAAGTATATACCTTCGCTGAAGGATGGCGGCATGGTCTTGTCCACAATATTCGAGGCTATTCCAATGAGTCCGATACGCAATCCGCCGATCTGTTTTATAGCATAAGCCGGAAAAACTAGTTTCTTAGTCGCTTTATCAAATACATTATTCGCCAGCATGGGATAATTAAGCTCAGCCACCCGCTCGTTAAAAACTGCCGGCCCATAAGCAAATTCCCAATGCGCTGTCATGGCATCAAGTCCCAATGCATTTAATATCGGGATCATTGCTTGGCCTTGTGTAGTTATGGCAGGATAAGTGCCATGCATCGTGTCACCGCAATCGCAAAAGAGACAATTCCCAGGATTTTCAGTCCGAATTTTTTGTACAATTGCAGCAATACGGGCATAACCTCCAACCTGTCGGTATACAGCATGGTCACCCTGCCAAAACATTTCCTGATGCACATCAAAATAAGCATGGGTATCATTCATTTGAACTATGGTGAGTCTTGCCTTATTTTTAGATTTCATTTTGATACTACTATTATATACTATTAAAAAGATACGATCCAAGGAACTTACCATACCAAAGAGCTGGCTAACTCTCCTTCATAAAAAGCCTGCTCTTTGGTAGAAATCAGCAAACTCCTATTTCAGGTTATTGGCAGCAAACTCCCAATTAATCAGCTTATCCAGCAGGGTGCTTACATAATCGGGTCGCTTGTTCTGATAGTCGAGATAATAAGAGTGTTCCCACACATCAATGGTTAGCAGTGGTGTTACACCCATGGTAAGTGGGGTTTCGGCATTTGGGGTCTTCATCACCTTTAATCTACTGCCATCAAGCACCAGCCATGCCCAACCACTACCAAACTGGGTTTTTGCGGCTTCGGTGAATTCAGTCAAAAAAGAGTCGAACGAACCAAATGAATCCTTTATCTTTATCATTAAAACCTCTGAGGGTTCTCCACCGCCATTTGGGCTTAAGCTATTCCAGAAAAATGTGTGATTCCAAACCTGTGCAGCATTGTTGAAAATGCCTGAATGCTCCGGTTTGCCAGCGGTTTTTTTGATAACTTCTTCCAGTGGCAAGCCTTCAAACTCGGTTCCTTCAATCAATTTGTTCAGGTTATCCACGTAAGCCTGGTGATGCTTTCCGTAGTGGAAACCAATGGTTTTTGCCGAAATTACCGGCTGCAGTGCATTCTCTGCGAATGGCAGAGGGGGTAGCATGATTTGTTTTTTGTTCATTTACTTATTTTTTAGTGGTTAGCAATTGTTCCTACTCGTAAAGCTTTTCGGATTTCGCTCCTTTTAAATGTTTGGTCATTGGTTTTATAAAGCTTATCATTACTGTCCCATTAAAATCTAAAAAAGTTCTTTGATATATTTGAAATTTAGTTTGTTACAGGCGTTTTTCAATTAAACGGATTTCAATTTGCATTTTCGCTATTCTTAAAGAGAATAGCAAATGCATAAGGATAAA